>NZ_RZPL01000823.1:0-2367 GCF_004022805.1 Mesorhizobium sp. M7A.F.Ca.CA.002.04.1.1
ATGGCCGAGCCGACGCGTCTGATGCTCGACGAGCCGTCTCTCGGCCTTGCCCCGAAGATCGTCCACCAGATCTTCCGCATCATCCTCGACCTGTCGCGCCACGGCATTTCGATCCTGCTCGTCGAGCAGAACGTTCAGCTGGCGCTTGAATGCGGCGACTACGCCTACCTGCTCAACACCGGCAAGGTGAAGCTGCATGGCCCGGCGCAGGAAATGGCCGCGCATTCGGCCCTGAGGGAACACTATCTCGGCGGCGCCAGCGAGGACGTCCTTCATGTTTGAGGTCGACTGGAAGACGCCGCATCTGTGGCGCAAGACCGCGAACAGGCGCCCGGCCGCACCGGCACCGCAAGGCGACCTGAAGACGGACGTGCTGGTGGTCGGCGGCGGCTTCACCGGCATGGCCGCGGCACTCGGCGCGCGCGACAGCGGCGTCAATGTCATCCTGCTTGAGAGCAACGAGATCGGATCGGCAGCGTCGGGCCGCAACAACGGCCTTGTCATCTCCCACCATTCCAAGGCCTCGCCGGCGGAGTTCGAGGCGGTCTACGGCAAGACGATCGGTGAGCGCTACAATCGCATGGTTGCGGATGCGGCCGGCGTAGCCTTCGGCCTGATGCAGCGCTTCAACATAGACGCCCACCAGGTTCAGGAAGGCTGGATCCAGCCCGCTCACACCGACACCACGCTTGCCCGCGCGCACCAGTTCTACGAAGAGTGGAAAGCCTTCGGCGCCAATGTCTCCTGGCTTGACCGGGCCGAAGCCAGCGCGCGCATCGGCAGCCCCTATCTCGGCGGCTGGATGGTGCACAATTCCGGCCACATCAATCCGTTCGCCATGACCATTGGCCTTGCCGGCGCCCTTGAGCGCGAAGGCGTGACCATCTTCGAGAACGCCGCGGCGTCTCGCATCGAGAAGGTGGAAGGCGGCTGGCGCGTCTTCACCGCAACGGGAAGCGTCACGGCGCCAGAAGTGGTGCTTGCCACGAATGCGCTTACCGGCGACCTCTGGGCTGGGCTGAAGAAGACACTGATGCCGTTCAAGGTCTTCCAGGCCGCGACAAACCCGCTGCCGGAAGGCCTGCGCACCCAGATCCTTGTCGGCAACCCCGCGGTGTCCGACATGCGCAACGACATCCGCTATTTCCACTACGACGTCGACGGCCGGCTGGTGAGCGGCGGCACGCATACATTGTGGTTTGACGAGGCCGACCGCGGTCGCGCCAAGGTCTCGAGCATGCTGGGCAAGGCTTTTCGCGCATTCGGCGGCGAACCGCCGATCGTGGAATACTGGCATGGCACCTTTGCCGTGGTGCCTGATCGCAGACCTCGCCTCTATCGCCTGGCACCCGGCCTCGTGTTTGGCGGCGTCTATTCCGGCCGCGGCGTGGCATTGGCAATGTCTCTTGGCCAGGAAATCGGCCGCTGGGCGGCAGGCCGGCGCCGGGACGAGCAGATGCCTTTGCCGGTCACCAACATGAAACCGGTTCCGTTCCATCCGGTCGCCGTGCAGGTCGCGAACCGCATGCATCTCTGGAACCGCTTCAAGGATCGAAGCTCTTGATGACATTATAGGCCGACGATGCTGATTTTGTGCCGGCGGCTAGCTGGCCGAGGCAGAAGTCTCAATCAGACAGCCCATGCTCGGTCACGACTGGGCCGAAAGCGGACTGGTAGCTTCAGGCATCAGCGGAAGCCGAAGCGGACCTTCAGCGTGGCTGGGACTTAGGGCCTCCGACTGATCCAAAAGGAGGTTCTGTCACGGTCTCAGGCGTTCCCCCTTCGGATCGTACCACGGCTTGAGCTGCGCAATGGCCTTGTATCGCTTCCAGGCGATTTCGATCTCCAGAGGGGCGGCTGCCAGCCAGGCATCGTCGACACCGCCCTCGCATTCGACATAGCCCATGCCGAGCGAGGCGCCGATGCGGTGGCCGTAGGCGCCGGAGGTGACCGAACCGACGATCTTGCCGCCGCGCCAGATCGGTTCGTGATGATAGAGGAGAGGCGCATCTTCGGCCTGCAGCCGCAACTGCACCAAGCGGCGGCGCGGCTTGCCCGCCTCCTTCTGCAGCAACAGCGCATCACGGCCGATGAAGCCGCCTGGCTTGTCGAACGCCACGGCAAAGCCAAGCCCTGCCTGCAGCGGGCTGTCTTCCTCGCCGATGTCGTGACCCCAGTGGCGGTAACCTTTCTCCATGCGCAGCGAATTGATGGCGAAGTAGCCGCCTTGGCGCAGGCCGAAATCGGCGCCCGCCTCGGCCAGCTTGTCGAAGACATGGGCGGCGAACTCGGCGGGCATGTAGAGCTCCCAGCCAAGCTCGCCGACGAAGGTCAGCCGGCTGGCGCGCACCCGCGCATAGCCAAGGT
>NZ_RZPL01000824.1:0-2367 GCF_004022805.1 Mesorhizobium sp. M7A.F.Ca.CA.002.04.1.1
GCTATACGTCAAAGACGGCCCGCGCGCAACACCTGTGGAGATGCGGCGCTGTGTCCTCGTCAGGGCAGCGTGAACCAGACCGGCAACATGCCTGACAGCTGGGCGCCGTCGATCAATTCGAAGGCCGGCAGCGCGATCAGAAACACCAGGGCGTCGAGCAGCGTGGTCAACAGCAGGCGCGGCTTGAAGTTTCCGGTATCGCCCTCCTGGTAGAGCGACAGTTTCGGGAAGAAGCGCGGCACCCGCGCCAGATAGGCCTGATACGGCGCGCCGAGCGCTTCCTTGAGGAACTTCTCCTCGCGCAGGATGACGATATGGAACGCCCCCGCGCACAAAAGCCCGAAGAGGATGATACCGGAGAACGAACCGATCTGCGCGCCGACACCGGCTGCGGCTACGGTCGAGAACACATAGAGCGGGTTGCGGGTGATCGAGTAAGGCCCGCCAGTCACCACCTCGGACGATTTGCGCCCGCCTATGTAGAGTGTCGCCCAAAGGCGGCCCACGATGCCGAGGAAAATCAGCAGCACGCCGAACATTTCGATCGTCTCGTGCACGGCTGTGTCGGGCGGAAACGTCGATTGGCCAAATAGCAATGCTGCAAACAGCACGACCACGAGAACGGCAAGCACTATGCGGCGCATATGCTGGTAATTGCCCAGCCCGCGTTTGAAGTCCACGTCCGAAACCTTGACTTCATCGACCATAGTGAATCCGATCGTCAGGAATTTTGCCGGCGATCGCAGCGTCTGAACAAGAAGAAGGCGTCCCGCCGATCGCCGGGACGCCTTGCGATGTGATTCAGGCGGATTTAAGCGCGATGGCCAAGCCTGACGTCATCGTGATCCTAGATACGCGCCGATGCAGATCTTAGCGCGGCGACAGCACCATCATCATCTGGCGGCCTTCGAGCTTCGGTTCCGCTTCGACCTTGGCAATCGTCGCCACTTCCTCGCGGACCTTGTTCAGAAGCTGCATGCCGAGTTCCATATGCGCCATCTCGCGGCCACGGAAGCGCAGCGTCAGCTTGACCTTGTCGCCTTCCTCGAAGAAGCGGCGAACCGCCTTCATCTTGGTCTCGTAGTCATGGCTGTCGATGTTCGGGCGCATCTTGATCTCCTTGATCTCGATGACCTTCTGGTTCTTGCGCGCCTCGGCCGCCTTCTTCTGGTTGGCGTATTTCAACTTGCCGAGATCAAGGATCTTGACGACGGGGGGCACCGCGTTGGGCGATATCTCGACGAGATCGAGCCCGGCCTCTTCGGCCAGCAGCAATGCGTCGTTGATGGAAACATCGCCGCGGTTCTGGCCTTCGGCGTCGATAAGCTGGACCCGGGGAACCCGGATGTCACGGTTGGAGCGCGGGCCATCCTTGGTCGGCGCCGCTGCTTTGAAAGGTCTGCGAATGGTCGTGGTCTCCTTGGCCGTTTCGTTCAGGATTTGTCAGTGTTGATGCATGGACGCGCCAATGTGGTGAGCGCGCGGGCGGAGTCAATAGCACAGCATTGACAGAAAATCACCCTGATCGCTGTCCTGCACCAAACAAAGAACATAGTGAGCACTTTTCGCCACGCCACCGACCGTGCCACAAGAATCCCGCGCCAGAAGAGGGCCTGAGGAAAAAGCCATGACCGCAACGCCCCCCGTCTTTATGGATGTCGATGGATCGCGCATCGCGGTGCGCCATACTGCTGGCTCTGCGCCCGGCATCGTCTGGCTCGGCGGCTACAAGTCGGACATGCTGGGCGCGAAGGCGCAGACGCTGTCGGACTGGGCGGCAAAAGAAGGCCGCGCCTTTCTGCGCCACGATTATTCCGGCCATGGCGAATCCGGCGGCGCCTTTGCCGACGGCACGATTTCGACATGGCTTGCACAAAGCCTTGCCGTGTTCCGGCATTTCACCAAGGGCAAACAGATCCTGGTCGGCTCCTCGATGGGCGCCTGGATCGCGCTGCGCATGGTGCAGGAATTGCGCGAGGCTGATGACAGCAACGTCGCCGGCCTGGTGCTGCTGGCGCCGGCACCGGATTTTACCGCTGAACTGATCGAACCGGTGCTGACCAAGGCGCAGAAGCGCGATCTCGCCAAAAAAGGTTTCTTCGAAGAGCCGTCGGACTATTCCACGGAACCCTACATCTACACCCGCGCCCTGATCGAGGACGGGCGCGACAACCTGACAATGACAGGCCCGATCGACACCCATTGCCCGGTGCATATCCTGCAGGGCCTGGCCGATGCGGATGTGCCGGCAAGCCATGCACTGAAGCTGGTCAGCCTGCTGCCCGCCGACGACGTGACCCTGTCGCTGATCCCTGACGGCGACCATCGCCTGTCGCGACCGCAGGATCTCGACATGCTGGTGCGGGC
>NZ_RZPL01000825.1:0-2360 GCF_004022805.1 Mesorhizobium sp. M7A.F.Ca.CA.002.04.1.1
CACCGGCTTTGGCCAGATCATAGGCCGCGCTCGATCCGACAATACCGGCACCGACGACGATGACGTCGCTTCCATTTCGCATGGCTGTTCCCCACAGTCTCTTGGCTGCTTTTCGACAAGGTAGGGCCAGCGATCGCGCAATGTCAACATCTCTTCATTGTTGACCGATATTTAAATCTCTGTAATAAACTCGACAAAACAAGAGAACACGGATTCCGGGGAGGCCCATGGCGATACGCGATGTTCTGATGCGCGGGGATCTTGCGCTGACGCCGTCGGAGGAGAAGATCGTTCGACTGCTGTTGACGGACTATCCGACCTCCGGCCTCGGCACCGCCTCATCGCTCGCCCGGCGCGCTGGCGTCAGCGATCCAACCGTGGTGCGGCTGGTGATGAAGCTCGGCTATGAAGGGTTTCCGGATTTCCAGGCGAGGCTTCTGGCCGAAGTCGAGGCAAGACTGCACTCGCCGCTGCTGATGATGGAGGCCAAGCGGCAGAGCGGTTCCAACGACAGCGCCGTGCTGGCCTATCTCGATAGCGTCACCACGGCCTTGCAGAAAGCCACCGCCGCGACACCCGTCCAGACTTACGAGCGGGCGGCCCGCTTGCTGATGGAGGCCAAGGGCGAGATCGTGATGGTTGGCGGCCGGTTCAGCCGCCACATCGCCGGCATGCTGGCCGGCTATCTCGTGCAGTTCCGCTCCGGGGTTCGCGATCTCGGCGTGCTCTCTCCGCAGATCTTCGACACGCTGGCCGACCTCGGCCGGCGCGACGTGCTCGTCGTCTTCGACTACCGCCGCTACCAACTCGATGTGATGGCCTATGCAAAACAAGCGGCGGCGCTCGATGTGCGCATCGTCCTGTTCACCGACCAATGGCTGTCGCCGATATCAGATCTCGCCGAAGTCACCATCGTCAGCCCGCTCGAAGTCGCCTCACCTTACGACACGCTGGCGCCGGCGAACGCACAGATGGAAGCGTTGGTCGCCCATATCGTTTCGACGCTGGGCGACGAGGCCCGCGCCCGCATCGAGCGACTCGAAAAGGTGCGGCATGCCAATGCCGTGACGCTCGACAGCGAACCGCAAGAGAACGGCGCGCGCAAGACACCCGGCCCCCGCAAGACACCGGGACCCAAATCAGCAAAGCAGGACGACAAAGCATGACCCAGGCCCTACCCAAACGAGACGAAGCCTTCCGTGCCGGCGAAACGGCACTGCTACTCGTCGACATGCAGCGCATCTGGCTGGAGCCGGGCGCCGATCCGTCGCATCCGGAACGTGGCCCCGATCATTATTTTTACCGGCAGACATCCTCGCAGACGATCCCCAACCAGGAGCGCCTGCTGGCGGCGGCGCGGGCCAATGGCGTCGAGGTGCTGCACACCATCATTCAGAGCCTGACCGAAGACGGCCGTGAGCGCTCGCTCGACCACAAGCTGACACCGATCCATGTTGCGCCCAGTCTCCCCGAAGGACTGCCGGTGGCATCGCTGGCGCCGGTTGGCGACGAGATCATGTTGCCGAAGACGTCGTCGGGCATCTTCAATTCGACCAATGTCGACTATCTCCTCAAGAACCTCGGCATCCGCTATCTCGTCGTGGTCGGCGTGCTGACCGATCAATGCGTCGACATGGCGGTGCGCGACGGCGCCGACCGCGGCTATCTTGTCACCTGCGTATCGGATGCCTGCGCCACCATCACCCAGGAACGCCACGACATCGCGCTCAAGGCCTTCGGCGGCTACTGCTGGGTGGCTGACACCGACACGGTCGTCGACCGCTTCAACGCTTTGGGAAAACCGGCATGACGTCGACTGTCGAGCCTCTGGTTGCCGTCGTCACCACGGATCTCTCCGCCGTCACGCGGGGCCGTTTCGTTGCCGAAAGCAAGTTGCAGAAGACCGCCACGACCGGCGTCGGTTGGCTGCAGGCCAATCTGTCGCTGACACCGTTCAACTCGATCGTCGATCCCAACCCCTGGGGCTCGTCGGGCGACCTGCGGCTGATCCCCGATCTCGAAGCGCGCTTTCGCACGACACGCACCGGATCGGCAACGCCATTCGATATGGTCGCCGGCGACATCGTCGAGCTCGACGGCAGCCCATGGCTCGGCTGCACCCGCACGATGCTCAAAGACGCGCTGGCCGATTTGAAAGCCGCAACCGGCCTGTCGGTCATCGCCGCTTTCGAGCACGAATTCAACGTTGCCGACGGCGGCTTCGCACAGGCGCATTCAATGTCTTTCGCCGCACTGCGCCGCGCCGACCCTTTCGCGCCCAATCTGATGGCGGCGCTCGAGGAAGACGGCGTCGCGCCCGAGGTGGTCATCGCCGAATTCGGCGACGAGCAGTTCGAGGT
>NZ_RZPL01000826.1:0-2352 GCF_004022805.1 Mesorhizobium sp. M7A.F.Ca.CA.002.04.1.1
CCCTGATCCAGACCTTGAAATCCCGGACCTTGCGGCTTTCCGCCTTGACGGACGAGGTCACCAGCCAATAGCCGAGCCCGCTCTGGGCGCGGATACCGAAAGGCGCCACCAGCCGCCCGTCGGCCAGCGCATCCGCGGCGAGCAATTGCCAGCCCAGCATCACGCCGTGGCCGGCAATCGCCGATTCCAGGCACAGCATCGGGTCGGTGAAACGCGCACCCTTGAGGAAGCTGACAGGTGGGACGCCGGCCGTCTCGAACCAGCTTTCCCAGTTGATCATTGCTCGCTCGTCGGTGATCGCGCAGGTCTGGGCAAGGTCCTCGATCGACTTCAGTTTTTGGGCAATCGCCGGCGCGCAGACCGGGAAGACTTCCTGCGCCAAGAGCAGTTCCGTGCGCCCGCCCGGCCATTTGCCGTCGCCAAGCCGGATGGCGATGTCGATGTCTGAGTGATCGAGATTGACCAGCCGCACCGAAGCGTCGATGCGCAGCAGCACGTTGGGATGCCGGTCGAAGTGGCGAGATAGTCTGGGCAACAGCCACTTCGAGGCAAAGGCCGGCGCCACCGAAACCACCAATGTGCATTGCGTAGCCTCGTCGGCCAGCGCCACGGCCTGGGAAAGCTCACGAAATCCAGCACCAAGGCGGGCCGCGAAGACGGCGCCGAATTCGGTCAGCACCAGACCGCTCGCCGTTCGCTCGAACAGCGCCTGGCCGAGCTGTTTTTCGGTACGGCTTATCTGCTGGCTGCGGAAACGTTGAGCTCACCGGCGGCCGCCGCCAGCGATCCGAGACGGGCAACGGTTTCGACGGCGCGCAGGCCGTTGAGGTGGACGCGGTTGAGCATGGCCATTGAGTTTTTCTAAACTGATCCGGCTGAAATCTCAATTGAAAGGCATGTCGAAACGGCGGATTTTATCGGAAGAGACAGACCTGTGGAGCCGGAAATGCTGAGGATCTTGTCGTCGTCGCTGAAGGTCTTTTTCGCTGCGAGTACGCCGTATGAGCCGCACCCGGACAGCGAAACGCAGAGATGGCTGACCGATCCGCTTTCGCATCCGGTGCTGAACACCATGTCGGAACGCGAACTGGGCGATGTGCCGTTCAGGCTGACGGCACGGCGGACAGTGCACGAGACGGCCCCGTTGCACGCCGGCGGCCGCTGCTGAGCAGCCGCCAAGCGTTCCGGCTTGAGGAAAGTCGAGGCGAGCACCACGTCCCGCGCACGCGCTGGCCCAACAGATGGCGATTGTTTCAGCGACCCCTGCACTTATTGTGCAGTGCAATGACATCAGCCACCTCGACAGCGCTGCGTTTCGCCTTCGCCGGCATGATTGCCATGGCGGTTGCCATGGGCATCGGCCGTTTCGTCTACACGCCGATCCTGCCCGGCATGATGCAGGAATTGCATCTGTCGCCTGCCGATGCCGGTTGGATCGCGTCGGCCAATTATCTCGGTTATCTCGTCGGCGCGTTGGCAGCGGCGGGCGGCTGGGCGCATGGGCGCGAGCGCCTGCTGATGCTGGCGGGGCTTGGCGCCAGTACGGTCCTTGCCGCGCTGATGGGGCTGACCGAAGCGATGACGGCCTTTCTCGCTATCCGCTTTCTGGCCGGTCTGGCCAGCGCCTTCGTCATGGTGTTCATGGCCAGCACCGTTTTCAGCCACATCGCGGCTGCCGGTCGCAACGACCTGCAGGCCTGGCATTTCGGCGGCGTCGGGCTCGGCATAGCGGCATCGGCGGCGATGATGGCGGTGCTGGTCGCCGAGCATTCGGGCTGGGCTGCAGGCTGGCTGTGGTCGGCGGCGATTTCGGCCTGTGGTTTCGTCCTCGTTGCGCTGTTGGCCAATGAGGGTCCGCTCGGCAACGGCGAAGCCACCCGCGAGCCGGCACTGCGGATGGACCGGTCGTTGGTCAAGGTCATCGTCGCCTACGGCCTGTTCGGCTTTGGCTATGTGGTGACGGCGACATTCCTGGTCGCCATCGTCCGGCAAGGCGGCGGCAGCCGCGTCTTCGAGGCCATGGTGTGGATGGTCGCCGGTCTTGCGGGCTTTCCCTCAGTCTGGCTCTGGCAGAAGATCGCGGCCCGGACCGGCCTTTATGCCGCCTATGCGCTGGCGTGCTTCATCGAAGTTGCCGGCGTCACCGCCAGCGTCGCCATCGGCGGCGCCACCGGGCCGCTGCTTGCCGGCGTGCTGCTCGGTGGCACCTTCATTGCCATCACCGCATTTGGCCTGCAGGCCGCCCGGCAGCAGGCGCCAAGCGCGCCGCGGCGGATATTCGCCCTGATGACGGCTGCGTTCGGCCTTGGCCAGATCATCGGGCCGGTCGCCGCCGGGTTTCTGGCGCAGATG
>NZ_RZPL01000827.1:0-2351 GCF_004022805.1 Mesorhizobium sp. M7A.F.Ca.CA.002.04.1.1
GGCACAGGAGAAGAATCTCCTCGATTTCGCTGGACAGGATGACGAGCCCCATGCCGTCGGCCGCCAGCCCGCGAAACACGTCGTAGAGAACATGCCGCGTCGCCACGTCGACGCCACGCGTCGGATCGTTGAGGAGCAGGATCGCGGGCTCCAGCGCCAAGGCCCGCGCCAGCAGCACCTTCTGCTGGTTGCCGCCCGACAAAGTGGTGATCGTGGCATCGGGCCGGGGTGCGGCGATTGACAGTTTTTCGCGGTAGATGTCGTAGCGCGCCTTGCGCGCCGCCGGGCTGATCAGGCCGAGCCGTGTGTCGCGCGACAGAGTCGAAACGGCGAAGTTGTCGAGCACCGACTGCGTCGGGAAAATGCCGTTGGCGCGTCGGTCGCGCGGCAAATAGGCGATGCCGCTGGCGACAGCCTTGCGAAACCCGGTGATCTTACGGGACGCATCCGATGCACCGAGCTCGATCGAGCCGCCATGCGGCGGTTCCAGGCCAGCAAGCATCTTGAGAAACAGCTCCTGGCCATGACCATCGAGGCCGGCAAGCCCGACGATCTCACCCGGAGCGATTGCCTGCGTGATCGGGCTGGCGCCGGGCGCGATGACGAGTTCGCGAACGGCAAGACCACCAAAATCGAGAGCGGTGCGATCAGCCATGCGCAAGCTCCGCGGCGGTACGTGGCGCCATTGTCTTGAGAAGCTCAGCCGGCGTCGAAGCGCCGCGCTCTTCGGTGCGCACCACGCTGCCGCCCCGCAGGATCGAGATGCGATCCGAAAGCGACATCACCTCGTCCATGCGGTGGGTGATGAACAGGATCAGGCAGCCCTCGCCGGCAAGCGCACGCATCAACGAAAAAACGGATTCGCGATCGGCGAAGTCGAGCGCGGCGGTGACCTCGTCGAGGATCAGGATCTTTGGGTTGCGCACGATCGCGCGAGCAAGGACGACCAATTGCTGCGCGGCGAGCGGCAGCAGGCCGGCTGGCATGTCGAGAGGGACGTCGGTGACCGCGAAGCGCTTAAGCGCAGCTTTCGCCCGGTCACGGCGCTCGTTGCGGGGCACAGCGCGCCGGACCAGCCCGTCGAGGCCGAGCAGGATGTTGTCGGTCACGCTGCGATCCGGCGCGATCAGCACCTCCTGGAACACCGTGGCGAAGCCTTGCGCCTGGAAGGCCGAGGGGTTGGCGCCCGAGAACGGCTTGCCGTGCAGGAGGATCGCGCCGCTGTCCGGCTGGACGATGCCGGACAACAGCTTGACCATCGTGCTCTTGCCCGAACCGTTCTCGCCCAGGATGGTGTGGATGGTTCCCGCCCGAAACGCGATCGATGCGTCCGCGAGCGCGATCGTCTCGCCATAGCGTTTGGATATGGTTTTGACTTCAAGCATGTCGCATTTCGATGCTGGCAGGCCGGCTCCCCGAAAGGAGCCGGCCTGTTGAGAGATTAGCAGGCGTCACTTTGCACAGGCATCGGGCACCTTCGAATAGTCCCAGCCCTTGGTTGGCGCCGGGTTCGAGAAATAGGCGTCGAGCCATTCCTCCGGCATCGGATCTTTCGGCGGGATCGGGAAGATAGACACGGCGTCCGTCGTCATGCAGTCCTTGTACCAGGCACCGAGATCGGCGGTGTGGACAGGCGGGATCGGGATCAGCAGCGTGTTCAGCTTCGGCTTCTGCCCGTCGAGCATGCGCTCGCCGACGCGGAACAGCGTCTGCGCGGTCCAATGCGGCAGCACCGCATGGCCTTCGAAGCGGTACTTGTCGGGGTTGGCCTTCCAGTAGCCCAGCGCATCGCCGGTGATCGAGCCGGTGATCAATGGTGCGGGCCGGCCGGCTTCTGCGAAGGCTTCGGCGACGACGCGGCTTTCGCTGCCTGTCGTCCACACTGCATCGATCGGCGCCGGGTTGGTGGCGATCGCCTGCAGCACCACGGTCTTGGTGACGTTGGCTGTCCAGTTGCCATTGACATTGCGCGAGATCTTCAGCTTCGGATTTTCAGTCAGCGCCTTGTCCGCGCCCTGGCGCTCCTGCACCACGATCGGGTGTCCGGCGATGCCTTCGACCAGAAGGATGCTGGCGCCGTCCGGCTGCGCCTTGCCGATCGCCGCCATCATGTCGTAGCCCCAGCGCGCATAGTTGGAATCGACATTGATGGCGTTCGGGCTGGTCACCGAACCGGCAGCGGTGATGAACGGAATGCCGGCTTTGGCGGCAGCGTCGATCGCATCATCGAGTGCCGTCGCCGAGCCCGGGATCGAGGTGATGATCGAGCACTTCTTGTCGATGAAGGCGCGGATCTGGTTGATCTGCTGGCTGGCGTCATTGTTGGAATCAGACACCTCGAAGCTGGACAC
>NZ_RZPL01000828.1:0-2342 GCF_004022805.1 Mesorhizobium sp. M7A.F.Ca.CA.002.04.1.1
GCGGCATTGCCGTCGCCGCTCGCCGTGCCCCAGGAGCCGAAAGCCTGCCCCCACACGACGAAACGGCTGGTGTCAGCCTCGACCAGCTCCGGGCCGCCCTCGCCATAAGCCATCACTGGCATGGCGGGAGCGGCGACGTCGCCCATGGCCGCCCGGACGCGGGCGGTTGCGGCATCGGCGACGAAGCGGCTGTCCTCGATCAGCATCCCCTTGGCTGAGGCATGAACCTCGCCCGACGCGGCATCCAGCGCCAGGCGCGCTGCGTCCTTGTCGGTCATGAGCAGCATGGCCCATGCAAGCGCATTGCCTTCGCCCAGCCGATCGAGGGCTCCGGCGGTCGCGAACTGGTTGCGGGTGGTGGCGACGTTGGCGACCGCGACGTCGTTGCGCGCCAAGGCGAGGGTGATGTCGTTGCCGTCGCCGCCCTTGTAGTTGATGAGATGGTCGAGGAAGAGAAGGTCGTTGAGGTTGCCGACGGAGGCGAAGGTGCCGGCGACATCGGCAGCGCCATTGTTCTGGATGATCGTGTACGGCCCGTTGCGCAGGTTCCAGCTCTCGGCTGTCGCCGGCGTCAGGACCAGGTTGAGCGTGGCGCCTGATATGTCGACCGTGCCGCCGACGATCAGCCTGTCGGCGCCGGATGGGGTCGCCTCGACCTCCAGGACGCCATGATTGACATAGTTGCCGCCGACCGCCTGGACGCCGATGGAATTGCCGACGCCGTGCGTGCCGAGGATGGTGACATTGCCGCCCATGGTGCCGATGCCGCCAAGGCGCGCGCCGGAATCCACCGTGACATCGCCGGCGAGGCTCGCTGTGCCATGGCTGGCGTCGCCCACCACCAGCGTTCCCATGTCGACGGTGGTCAGGCCCGCATAGCTGTTCTGTCCGTTGAGCGTCAGCTTGCCCGCGCCGGTCTTGGTCAGAGAGCCGTTTCCGGAAATGGTGCCGCCGATGACGTCGTCATGACCGAGCGCGCCGAGCGAAAGCTGCGGCGCCAGCTGTGAATCGTCGATTAGTATGGCCCCGTCGCCAGACAGCGAACCGACATCGAGCACGGAGTCCTGGTTGCGGAAGCGAACCAGCACGCTGCCGCCGGCGCCGTTGAGGATGGTTGCATCAGCCGCCTGCGATGCCTGCTGGAAATCGAGCGTGCCGCCGGCCTCGTTGACCAGCGTCGCCGTTCCGCCGTCCGAATGTCCGTAGAAAATGGTCGAGCCGCCATTCCGGTTGGTTATCGTGGCGTCCCCGGCGGAGGAAGATACATTGCTTGAGTAATCGTCGTCGAAGGTCGTCCTGCTGAAATAATACGGTATGCCCAGGCCGTCATTGACGATGGTAGCATTGGCGGCGCTTGCTCCTGTGAAGGTGACCGAGCCGCCGCCCTGGTTGATGATGCTGGCCGTGCCGGCATCGGTTCCGGTGCTGAAATTGAGCCCGCCAGTGCCGTCCTTCGCCAGAATGATGGTGGCCGCGCCGGCGGTCGCATTGCGCAGGAAGTTGAGGTCGCCCAACCCGACGGTGATCGAGATATCCTCGGCACTGACCGGATTGGCGGCGTCGTTGCCCGAGAAATAGAGCTTGGCCCATCCCCCGCTTCCGTTGGAGTTTATGGCGACCAGTCCGTCGCCGAGCGCGCCTGTCGCCGTCACGACAAGGCCGCCGCCGCGCACCGCCGTGCCGCCCGAATAGCTGTTGGCGCCGGTCAGCGTCAGCGTGCCGGAACTGGTCTTGGCGAGTTGTCCGTCGCCCGAAACCACGCCGTCGAGGATCAGGTTCTTGCCGGCGCCGACATCGAAGGTGCCGCCGTTGGCGCCGAGGATTATCTGGCGCTCCAGCGTGAAACTGACGGGATTGCCCGTCACCTGCAGCGCGCCGCCGTTCAAGGTCAGGGCGCCCGAGACATCGCCCAGCGACCAGTCGCCGCCGATCCTCAATGTGCCCTGGTCGACGGTCCACGACGTCACCGCGCTGGTGCTGCCGGTCAAGGTCCATGTGCCGTTGCCGGTCTTTTCGTAGATGCCGAAACCCTGGTATTGCTGTCCGACGCCTGAGACGTCGAAGCTGCTGTCGACGTTCCCGCCGAGCCTCAACGTGTCGGCCGCGCTGAAGGCCTCCACAGTGCCGCTGATCGCCGAGCCGGCCCGCAGCTCCAGCGTATTGACGCCGCCGCTGAACCGGATCGCATCAGCCTGGGGGCCGTTGCCGTCGATCGAGAATCCACCGGCGATGGTGCCGCTGTTGGTCACGGTGAGGCCAGCCCCGGCAATGCCGACCCCTCCGGATCCGGCAAGGTAGCGTTGATCGGAATAGCCGCTGGCGCCACCTGTGCCGCCCTGCAC
>NZ_RZPL01000829.1:0-2332 GCF_004022805.1 Mesorhizobium sp. M7A.F.Ca.CA.002.04.1.1
GAGCAAGCAGCGCATGCGCACCGACCGCGTCCGCAACATGTCGCTGGCGGGCAATCTGCAGGAATTGCTGGTCAAATCCGACACCATCGTCGGCATATTGAAGGCGCAGAAAGAGGTCCTCGACCAGCGCTACAAGACCTCGGAAACCAGCCTGTCGCAGGTGATCGAGCGCCGCAAGACCACCATGACCAACCTCGAAGCCGTGCAGAAGCGCATCGAGGAGCTCAACCCGATGCTGCTCGACATCGAAAACAAGATCGCCGCTTCGACCAGCCAGAAGGACCGCACGCAGCTCGAAGGCGAACGCTCCAAGCTGGCGACGGAATACAACGAAAAGCAGGCCAAGGAGCAGGAGCTGCTGGCCGAGAGCCAGACGCTCGAGCGCTACACCTCGATGTTCCAGACCTTCGTCGATTCGCTCAACAACCAGATCGCCGCGCAATCGACGCTGATCAACAAGCTGACCATCGATACCGAGCAGCGCATCGTGCTCTACAAGGCGCTGGAAGATTCGCTGAAGACCGCCGCCCAGCAGGACGTCGCCCACAAGATCAACACGCTGGGCAGCCAGGTCGACAACACCGCCGAGGAAACCATGGCCGGCATCGGTGCTGCTTCGCAAAAACACATCGGCGACCTACTCGAGATGCACGAGAAGAACATGGTCGCCACCGCCGACATCCAGCGCCGCAAGAAGCTGGCCGACGATGCCTTTGCCCGCCGCTTCGACGAGGTGCTGAAGAAGCACAATTCGGCAAACTACGTGCAGTCTTAGGGGTGATAGGACTGCCCGCGAGCGCACAGGCATGACCCCCGAAAACGAAGCGGCGGCACGATATTTCTCCGCCATCACGGCCGCGCTGAGCGGCCTTGAAGTGTTCATGCGCGACGATCGCTCGCCGCTTTACCGGCACGGCATCGTCGCCAAGATCGTCGCCGAATACATCGCCCGGCTCGACAAGTCGTTTTCCTGCTGGCGCAACCGGCTGGGCTTCATGGACACGTTCCGCATTTCGCGGGCCGAAAGCGGATTCCCGGTGTTCCAGAACCTGCTCGAACTGGAAAACGACCGCCGCCAGGCCGACGCGCGGCTTGCCAACATCCCGCTCGCCGGCGAATTGCGCGAGGAAATGGCCGACTTCATCCTGCGCCACAAGGAATTCCCCGAGGCGCTGCAGAAGTCGATGGCCGAGCGGCTCTATCTCGAGGACGTGAAAAGCGAGAACACCTTCGGTTCCTTCACGCTGGCGCAAACCGCCAAGGTCTCGGTCAATCCGAAGACGGGACGGCCCTATTATCTCGTCCATTGGGCGACGTTCGACGGCAGCGCCAACCTGCCTCTGGTCTACATGGTGACGGTGGAGGATTCTTCCGACGCGATGATCCGCCAGCTTGTCGACAGGAACGGCAAACTCAACGAGACGGTCGACATTCCGCTGCCGGTCGACGGCCTGCTCAATCCCGAGCTTGCCCATCGTTTCGACGATTTCACCGAGAAGAACTCCGCCTATACGCTGTCGCCGGCGACCATCGCGGTCAACCTCGACAAGGATTTCGAACCGCTGCACCCCAAGCAGCTGCGCCGCGTCGTGCTCGGCCCGTTCTATTCGGTGGGGATTACCGACAACAATTCGACGGTGACCGAGGTTCTGGCCAAGGTGCGCAAGCCGCAAAATGCCTGGCTTTTGACCTGGACGATCCAGGAGGTCTATTCCAAGAGCGAGAAACCCGGCCGCAAGGGCCTGTTTTCGAGTGAGAAGACAACGCAGGAATTCTTCATCAACACTGATGATCTGGAAGCCGCGCGTCAGGGCGTGTCGAGCTATGAAAACCATGCGCTGATTCCGCACGAGGCCTATCAGGCACTCTACGCCGCCGGCGAAGCACAGAAGATTTTTGCCGGCTACAAGGTTCATATCCTGTCCAACGGACAGGTCATCTCAGACGTCTGACCGTCACACCACGGAGCACCCTTCATGGATACCGGCCTGACCACCATTCCGGAAGCCGCCATCGAGAAGCACCGCGCCACCGCGCAGAGCTTCATCACCCGCATCGTCGTGCTGGAGGACCCGTCACGGGAGTCCGGCACCGCGCTTGCCGGCACCAACCGCCGCTTCGTCTCGACCGTCTCGGTCGGCTCGGTGCGTCGCACGCGCGAGGTCGAGCTGGCCAAGACCGTCGGCGCCGTTCATCTCGACGACCAGCTGCTGACCATCCCGCAGCACACGCTCCTGTTTCGCGCCCGGCGCGGCACGGCGATCGCGCTGGCCATATCGGACGTCTTTGCCGAAGGCTCCGACCTCGAAAGCCTGCAGGCCAGGAATACCCG
>NZ_RZPL01000082.1:0-11988 GCF_004022805.1 Mesorhizobium sp. M7A.F.Ca.CA.002.04.1.1
ATGTCGAGATGCTGGAGGCCGGTTTTTCCCGCGTCGGCGAATTTCACTATCTGCATCACGACCGCGATGGAAAACCCTACGCCAACCTCGCCGAGATGGCCGAGCGCATTGCGGCCGCGGCCGGCGAGGCAGGCATCGGCCTGACGCTTTTGCCGGTGTTTTATGCGCACTCGTCTTTCGGCGGTGCCGCACCAAACGAAGGCCAGCGGCGATTCATCAACGATGTGAATCGATTCTCGCGGCTTGTTGAGAAATGCCGCGAATCGGTTCGCGCGTTGGATCAGGCTGTTGTCGGCGTCGCTCCGCACAGCCTTCGCGCCGCGACACCGGAAGAACTGATTGACGTGACTGCCCTGGCGCCGGACGGGCCTATCCACATCCACATTGCCGAGCAGGTGAAAGAAGTCGAGGATTGCCTTGCCTGGTCGGGCGCGCGGCCGGTCGAATTTCTGCTGGCCAATGCCAAAGTCGACAAGCGCTGGTGCCTGATCCACGCCACCCACATGACCGATGCTGAAACCGTTGCCATGGCCAAAAGCGGTGCCATCGCCGGCCTATGCCCGATCACCGAGGCCAATCTCGGTGACGGCACTTTTGCCGCGCCGCTGTTCAGGGAACATGGCGGCCGCTATGGCGTCGGCTCCGATTCCAATGTGCTCATCGGCCTGCCCGACGAGTTGCGCCAGCTCGAATATTCGCAGCGCCTCGCCCACCGCGCCCGCAATGTGCTGGCGGTCGCAGGCGGCTCGACCGGCCGCGCACTGTTCGACGCCGCGCTCGACGGTGGCAGCGTCGCGCTTGGCGCCGGTGCTTCCGCGATCGCCGCCGGCGCATCCGCCGATCTTGTCTCGCTCGATCCCAAAAATCCCTCGCTGGCCGGCAAGAGTGGCGACGCGATCCTCGACGCCTGGATCTTCGCCAATGGCAGCAAGGTCGACTGCGTCTGGGTGCATGGCCGCAAACAGGTCAGCGGCGGCAGGCATGTGAAGCGAGAGGCCATCGCTGAGCGTTTTCGCAACGTGATGACGGCGCTTTCGGCATGAGCATGGCCGGTACAGTGGAGGCGGAAGGCGGCGGCTCGCTGCACCAGCGCATCCTCTCCGACATCAGCGAGAAAATCCTGTCCGGCGCCTGGGCGCCCGGTCATCGCATCCCGTTCGAGCATGAGTTGAGCGTGCAATACAATTGCTCGCGCATGACGGTGAACAAGGCGCTGTCGCAGCTTGCCAAGGCCGGACTGATCGAGCGCCGCCGCCGCTCAGGCAGCTTTGTGCGCCGGCCGCAGTCGCAGGCCGCGGTGCTGGAAATCCACGATATCCGCATCGAGGTCGAAGCGCTCGGCCTGCCCTATCGCTACGAGCGCGTCGCCCGACACAAAAGGCGCAGCAGCGCCGGGGATCGCGCGCTGCTGGAACTCGGCGTGGCCGGACCGGTGCTGGCGCTGGAGTGCGGTCATTTCGCCGGCGAGCGGCCGTTCGCGCATGAACAGCGGCTGATCAATCTCACCGCCGTGCCCGAGGCAGCGGACGAGGAATTCGTGGCCACCGCACCAGGACCATGGCTGATTGGCCGCGTGCCGTGGAGCGAAGCCGAGCACCGGATTCGCGCTGTCGCCGCCGACAGGCATATCGCGGCTGCACTCGATATAGAAACCGGTGCGCCCTGCTTGGTGGTCGAGCGACGGACGTGGAGCGCCGAGCACCCGGTCACCCATGTGCGCTTCACCTACGCGGCCGAGAGCCACACGCTGGTGGCGAGGTTCAGGCCGCAGGGGTGAGGCTGATCTCCCCCCACGTGGGGGGAGATTGGCAGCTTCAACGCCTCAAATCGCAGCGGTAATAATAATCTCGACCAGATATTCCGGGGCGGCGAGCTTTGCTTCGCCGGTGGCGCGGGCTGGCGTGTTGCCCTGCGGCACCCACTTGTCCCATTCCGCGTTCATCTCGGCAAAGGTGCTCATGTCGGCCAGCCAGATGATCGCCTGCAGGATCTTGGTCTTGTCGGAGCCAGCCTTGGCCAGCAATTCGTCGACAGCCGCCAGGATGTCCCTGGTCTGCGAAGCGACATTGCCGGTTGGCTGGCCGACCTGACCAGCCAGATAGACGGTATTGCCATGGATGACGATCTGGCTCATGCGCGGGCCGACATCGATGCGACGAATGCTCATTGGATGGTTCCTTCCTGTGGCGGTTGCGCTTCTTTAGAGTCGCGACCGGCTTGGGGCAAGGTCGCCAGGTCGAATCCCCTTGGGCCAACGGCATATGATACGCACACACGGCAAGTTGACCCTGCCGCCGCAATTCCGCCGGATTGGCTTGTTGACTAATGTAATAACATCACATATCCAATCGGCCGCTGCCAGCAGCCGGATTTCGCCGCCTACGGATCGCAGAATGACAAATACCTGCCTGACATTCCGCGACCTGACGCTTGGCTACGGCAGCCATCCGGCGATCCATCATCTCGACGGCACCATCCGCAAGGGCTCGCTGACCGCTGTGGTCGGCGCCAACGGCTCCGGCAAATCGACGCTGATGAAAGGTATTGTCGGCGTCCTGAAGCCGATGGCCGGCGAGGTTGTCCGCGCACCCGGTGTACGTGCCGCCTATCTGCCGCAGCAATCGGAGCTCGACCGGTCCTTTCCGGCGCGGGTGGTGGATCTGGTTTCGCTCGGCCTGTGGCCACGGCGCGGCCTGCTTGGCCGCTACACTAGGGAAGATCGCGATGACGTCAGCAAGGCGCTGATGGCGGTGGGCCTCGGCGGTTTTGAAAAGCGGCCGATCGACACGCTGTCGGGCGGCCAACTGCAGCGCACGCTGTTTGCCCGTGTCCTGCTGCAGGACGCCGACCTCATCCTGCTCGACGAACCCTTCAACGCCGTCGACGCCAAGACGGTCGGCGACCTCATTGCGCTGATCAAGCACTGGCATGGCGAGGAACGCACCATCATGGTCGTCGTCCACGATCTGGATCTGGTGCGGCAGAATTTCCCCGAAACGCTGCTTCTGGCCCGCCAGCCGATCGCCTGGGGCGAAACCCGGGAAACGCTGAAGCCTGAAAATCTGTTGCGCGCCCGCCGTTTTCACGAGGCCTGGGAAGAAAATGCACCCTGGTGCGAGCCGGGCGAGGACGCTCATGGTCACGATCACCATGGCCACGATCACGATCACCAACATGGCGTCGGACCGAGGGCTGCTTGATGGACATGCTTTACGGCCTAGTCATCGCGCCCTTCGCCGATTTCGCCTTCATGCAGCGGGCGTTGATCGGCTCGCTGATGCTGTCGCTCGGCGCCTGCCCGATCGGCGTCTTCCTTATGCTGCGGCGCATGAGCCTGTCGGGCGACGCCATGGCGCACGCAATCCTGCCCGGTGCAGCCGCCGGCTTCCTGTTCTATGGGCTGGAAATCCTGCCGATGACCATCGGCGGCCTGATCGCCGGCGTCATCGTCGCGCTCGGCGCCGGCGCCGTCTCGCGTTTCACCATCCAGCGCGAAGACGCCTCGATGGCGGCTTTCTACCTGATTTCGCTCGCCATCGGCGTGCTGATGGTGTCGATCCGCGGTTCCAGCGTCGATCTCATGCATGTGCTGTTCGGCACCGTGCTGGCGCTCAATGACGAGGCCCTGACGCTGATCGGCGGCATCGTCGCGGTGACGCTGGTCAGCCTCGCCATCTTCTGGCGGGCGCTGGTCGCCGAATGCCTCGACCCGCTGTTCCTGCGCTCGGTCAGCCGGCTCGGCAGCCCGGTGCATTTCATCTTCCTCGGCCTTGTCGTACTCAACCTCGTCGGCGGCTTCCAGGCGCTCGGCACGCTTCTATCGGTTGGGCTGATGATGCTGCCGGCCGCGGCCGCCCGCTTCTGGACGGTTCGCGTCGAGCCGATGTGCGTGCTGGCCGTACTGATCGGCTTCGCATCCTGCGTCGCCGGGCTGCTTTTGTCCTATCACGCCTCGCTGCCATCCGGCCCGGCCAT
Source organism: Mesorhizobium sp. M7A.F.Ca.CA.002.04.1.1 (assembly GCF_004022805.1). Taxonomy (NCBI): domain Bacteria; kingdom Pseudomonadati; phylum Pseudomonadota; class Alphaproteobacteria; order Hyphomicrobiales; family Phyllobacteriaceae; genus Mesorhizobium; species Mesorhizobium sp. M7A.F.Ca.CA.002.04.1.1. The sequence goes on from NZ_RZPL01000082.1 coordinate 3,976, forward strand.
CATCCTGTCGGCCGGCGTCGTCTATTTCGCCTCGATCCTGTTTGGCACGCGCGGCATCCTGCGCGCGCGCATCATCCATCACCGTCACAGAACGGCCTGATCCCCGCCCCTAGAAGGAGACCCCTCTATGCTGAAATCCATCCATGCCGCCCTGGCGATGAGCGTTATAACATTAACCGCCTTTGGCGCATCGTCGGCCTTCGCGGCCCCGCTGAAAGTGGTCGCCAGCTTCACCGTCATTGCCGATTTCGCCAAAAATGTCGGCGGCGACCGCATCGATGTCACCACCATCGTCGGGCCGGATGGCGATGCCCATGTCTACGAGCCGAGCCCGGCCGATGCGGTGGCCATGGCCAAGGCCGACATCGTGCTGGTCAACGGCCTGCATTTCGAAGGTTTTCTGCAGCGGCTGGTCGATGCCAGTGCCACCAAGGCCTCGATCATCACCTTGACCAAGGGCGTGACGCCGATCGATTTCAAGCCTGAATTCGCCGATGCCGACGCGGCCGAAGGTGCCGGCACCGGCGGCGGCAAGACGGTCACCGATCCCCACGCATTCCAGTCGATTGCCAACGCCAGGATCTATGTGAAGAACATCGCCGAGGCTTTCTGCGCGGCCGATTCGGAAGGCTGCGTCAGCTATCAGACCAATGCCGCCGCCTACACCAAGAAGCTTGATGCGGTCGAAGGTGAAGTGAAAGCGGCAATTGCCTCGATCCCAGAGAGCAAGCGCGTCGTCATCACCTCGCACGACGCCTTCGGCTATTTCGAACATGCATACGGCCTGACCTTCCTCGCCCCGCAAGGGGTCTCGACCGACTCCGAACCATCCGCCGCAGACGTTGCCAAGCTGGTCAATCAGGTGAAGCAGGACAAGGCGGCTGCGATCTTCGTCGAGAACATCACCAACCCGCGCCTGATCGAGCAAATCGCCAGCGAAACCGGCATCAAAGTCGGCGGCACGCTCTATTCGGACGCGCTGTCGCAGCCCGACGGCCCGGCCGCGACCTATATCGACATGATGCACAACAACATCCGTCAGATCAAAGGCGCTATTCTCGGCAGCTGAGTTTGAAGGATTGTCCAGCCGGGCCGCATCGGCCCGGTTGGATTTTCTGGCACGCAATGGCTATTTGGCAGAGAAATCCTTCGGCACGGATTGCCGCCCATGTCGGGGAGTGGCAAGACTGCCACCTGACCAGTTTGCGAGGATGCTGCCATGGAATACCGCGAAATCAGCGAGGACTATTCGGTCTCGGGCCAGATCCAGCCCGAAGACGTCGCCGCCATCAGGGAAGCTGGCTTCAAGAGTGTGATCTGCAACCGGCCCGATGACGAACAGCCGGGCCAGCCTTCTGCCGACACCGTCGGGGCAGCGGTCGAAGCCGCAGGCCTCGCCTTCCGCTACATTCCGGTGATCAGCGGCCAGATCACGGCCGAGAATGTCGAGGATCAGGCCGAAGCGCTCGAGGAACTCGACGGCCCGGTCTTCGCCTATTGCCGTTCCGGCGCCCGCTGCACCAATCTCTATGGACTGATCCAGCAGTCGAAGGGTTGAACGGCCCTTCCGTCATTAGGCTGGCGATCCTTCACACCCCCTCTGGCCTGCCGACGTATCAATGATATCCGCTCAGATTAAATCGGCAGCGCGCCGGTTTCCTTCAGCGTCTCCAGCACGATCGCCGTTTTCACATGCTGCACGGATTCGTGCGGCAGTAGCACGCCGTTGACGAATTCCGACAATGATTTGAGATCCGGCGTCACCACTTTCAGGATGTAGTCCATCTCGCCGGTCAGCGCGTGCGCTTCCTGCACTTCGGGCAGCCGCGCCACCAGTTCGCCGAAGCGCCTTGCATTGTCGCGATTGTGGGTGGCGAGCGTGACCGAAATGACGTTGACCAGGGAAAAACCGAGCTTGTCGCGGTCGAGAACGGCGCGATAGCCCCTGATGAAGCCGTCCTCCTCCAGCCGCTGACGGCGGCGCGAGCATTGCGACGCCGACAGGTTCACCCGCTCCGAAAGATCGTTGTTGGTCAGCCGCGCATCACCCTGCAACAGTGCCATTATCTTGCGGTCGAACTGGTCAATGCGCGCCTCATCCATGGCTTTCCCTTACATCATGCACGCTTCACGCATGACATCATCATTTCAAGCGTTTGAATGCAAGCACCGTGCGCCTCCTCCGCGTTATCATCGTGTCAAATCGCCTTTTCAGGCCAGGCCAGCTTTCGGAGGAATATTATGGGTCCCTTCCCGCACGACGCCCCGCCCGCCAGGATCAGCAAGGACAACCCGGCCGGCACCGATGGGTTCGAGTTCGTCGAATTCGCGCATCCGGAGCCGCAAAAGCTGGCTGAGCTGTTCACCCGCATGGGCTATATCGCGGTGGCCAAGCACCGCACGAAAGACCTCACCATCTGGCGGCAGGGCGACATCAACTATGTCGTCAACGCCGAGCCCGGCTCGCATGCGATGAAATTCGTCGACAGGCACGGCCCCTGCGCGGCTTCGATGGCATGGCGGGTGGTCGATGCCAAACACGCCTTCCACCATGCGGTCGCCAAGGGTGCCACACCTTACGAAGGCGCCGACAAGGCGCTGGACGTGCCGGCGATCGTGGGCATTGGCGGCTCGCTGCTCTATTTCATCGAGACCTACGGCAAGAAGGGTTCGGCCTATGATGCCGAGTTCGAGTGGCTGGGTGCGCGCGACCCGCGGCCGGAAGGCGTCGGCTTCTACTATCTCGATCACCTGACCCACAATGTCTATCGCGGCCAGATGGACAAATGGTGGGATTTCTACCGCAACCTGTTCGGCTTCAAGCAGATCCATTTCTTCGACATCGACGGCAAGATCACCGGCTTGGTCAGCCGCGCCATCACCTCGCCCTGCGGCAAGATCCGCATTCCGCTCAACGAGTCCAAGGACGAGACCAGCCAGATCGCCGAGTACCTGAAGAAGTACAATGGCGAAGGCATCCAGCACATCGCCGTCGGCACCGACGAAATCTACGAGGCCACCGACAGACTGGCCGAGAACGGGCTGAAGTTCATGCCCGGCCCGCCTGAAACCTACTACGACATGTCGTATGACCGCGTGAACGGCCATGACGAACCGATCGAGCGGATGAAGAAGCACGGCATCCTGATCGATGGCGAAGGCGTCGTCGACGGCGGCACGACCAAGATCCTGCTGCAGATATTCTCGAAAACCGTGATCGGGCCGATCTTCTTCGAGTTCATCCAGAGGAAGGGCGACGAAGGTTTTGGCGAAGGCAATTTCCGCGCGCTGTTCGAATCGATCGAGCAGGACCAGATCAAGCGTGGCGTGATCAAGGTTCAGGCGGCGGAATAGCCATCGAACTCACTTGCGGCCCGGCCAATTATGACCTAAATTCTGGTCATAAGAGGTCGTCTATGAATATCCCCATGGCAAAAGCGAAGGCTCAGCTTTCCGAATTGGTGAAACGTGCCCAGGCTGGCGAAGAGATCCATCTGACCAGACATGGAGAGGTTGTCGCAACCTTGAGCGCTCCCGTTCGGGCTGGTGGGAGCAAAGGCTTGCTTGGCGCCCTGAAAGGCCAGATTTGGATATCGGATGATTTTGATGAACTCGGTCCCGAATGGGACGAGTATATTAAATGAGCCGCAGATATCTGGTCGATACCCATATTCTGCTTTGGGTACTCAACGCCGATTCACGTCTTTCGGCGCGATATCTTTCTCACAGGCAAGGATGTGATCGTCAGCGCCGTCTCGGTGGCCGAGATCGCCATCAAGAAATCGCTCGGCAAAGTGACGCTCACAGGCGACATCGTGGACCTCCTGCGATCGAACGGGATTCCGATTCTCGGCGTAAACGAACTACACGCGGCGAGACTTGAACATCTGCCGCTTCACCACCGCGATCCCTTCGACCGCCTGCTTATTGCGCAGACCCAAATTGAAGGCCTGACGTTGATCTCCGCGGATCGGCAATTTTCAGCCTATGACGTCGTATTGGCCTGATCGCCCAAGCCCAGCCGCTTGACCTCTTTCGCCGGGCTGAAGAGACAATACCGCGCGGTAGAGTCGGTCGTTCGACCAGAGATTGTTGCCGGCCATGCTGCGCGGGTAGTCGGGCAGGCTCATCACGTCATCCGGTTGACCGCGACAGATACAAGCCCGCCCACATAACGACAAATCCAGCAAGAACGATCAGCAGCAACCAGTTCATACGCCGACGCATGCTCTGCGTTTCCGCGTCCCGCGCGACGTCCATGTTGGTGATGGTGTGGAACATCATCGCCTTGCGCGGAAAGCCGCTGCGGTTGGTCAGGTCAGGCGAGCGCGCCTCTATGCGATAGCTCAGCCGGATCGCCTGGATGAAGACCGCCAGTATGGCGAGTGCCCAGACACCGGCCAGCAGATAGACCCCCGTCATGCCCTTACCTCTCGTATTTCTCGACCTTCTGTTCGATGGCACCGAAGATCGAATGCCCAGCCTTGTCCTTCATCTCGATGCGCACCGTGTCGCCGAAGCGCAGGAATGGCGTTTTGGGTTCGCCTGACACAATGGTCTCGATCATGCGCAGTTCGGCGATGCAGGAATAGCCGGCGCCGCCGGCCGAGACAGGCTTGCCCGGCCCGCCGTCGAGCTTGTTGGAGACGGTGCCGGAACCGATGATCGTGCCGGCGGCCAATGGCCGTGTCCTTGCTGCATGAACGATCAGCGCCGGAAAGTCGAAGGTCATGTCGATACCGGCATTGGCGCGGCCGAACGGCTTGCCGTTGAGATCGGCAAGCAGCGGCAGGCTGACCTTGCCGCCGTCCCAGGCATCACCCAGTTCGTCCGGCGTCACAGCGACCGGCGAAAACGCCGAGGACGGCTTTGATTGGAAAAAACCGAAACCTTTGGCCAGTTCCGGTCCGGTGAGCGCGCGCAACGTAACGTCGTTGACCAGCATGACCAGTCGGATCGCTGCCTTTGCTTCTTCGAGGCTTGCACCCATCGGCACGTCGTCGACGATGACAGCGACCTCGCCCTCCATGTCGATGCCGAAGGCTTCGTCAGCCGTGCGGATCGGATCACGTGGCGGAATGAAAGAATCCGAGCCGCCCTGGTAGATCAGCGGGTCGGTCCAGAAGCTCGCCGGCATCTCGGCGCCGCGCGCTTTGCGCACCAGCTCGACATGGTTCACGTAAGCCGAGCCATCGGCCCATTGATAGGCACGCGGCAGCGGCGAATGGGCGTCATGTTCGTGGAAGCGCTCCGCCGGCATCGCATTGTTCTCAAGCGATTCCGCTATTGTCGCGAGATGCGGGGCGATGCGCCGCCAGTCGTCGAGCGCCGCCTGCAGCGTGCGAACCAGGAACGAGGCGTCGGTGAAGCGTGTCAGGTCGCGCGAGACGACGACGAGTTTCCCGTCGCGCGTCCCGTCCTTCAATGTGGCAAGCTTCATGCGGTTTCCTCTCCTGCTGCAGCTTTGGCGCTGCTTAAGCCCACAACAAGACCGTCGCGGGCGATCGTCAAGTCGCCGTTCCAAGTTTTCCTGACGGCGGCAGTCCAGTCGGCCTCGCCTATCAAAGAATCGTCGGCCGGAATGAGGTGGTTGAGCACCAATCTCTTCACGCCGGCATCGCTTGCGATGCTGCCGGCCTCTTCGGCAAAGCTGTGGCTGGCGAGCAGATGCTCTCTGAGCCGCGCACCATTGCCGGTCCTGGCCACCAGTCGCTCGATGCCTTCTTCCAGCATGGCTTCGTGGACGAGGATGTCGGCGCCTCGGGCAAAATCGGCGAGCGGCGGATAAAAGGCCGTGTCGCCGGAGAACACCACGCTTTTGGCGCCATGCTCGAAGCGAAGCGCAAAACAATCGGTCACCGGCGGATGCTCGACGCGCAGCGCCGAAACCGTCAAGCCGCCCTGCGCGACCACCTGGCCTTCGCCGAATTCGCTGATCGACACCAGATCGCGAATATCCGGCCGGCCTTCGTCAACGATGCGGATCTCGATGTCGAACTCCATCGCCTGGCAAAAGCGCCGCCAGTAATGACCGGTGCCGGGCGGACCGAACACGCCGACGGGCGTCGCGAGGCCCGCCGTCCAGGCGGTGTGGATCAGCGGCCCCAGTTCAAGCACATGGTCGGAGTGCAGATGCGTGATGAAGATCAGGTCGAGCGACTTCAGGCTGATGCCGGCATCGACCAGACCACGCGTCACGCCAAGGCCGCAGTCGACGACGATGCTGCGGCCGCCGATCTGCAGCAGCGACGAACTCGGCCATGGACCACCCGGCCGCAATGCCGGGCCACCCTTCGAGCCCAAAAGCACCAGCCGATCCGGCATTGGCTCGGTGATCAAGACCAGTCGCCCTCGGGCGTGCCGTTGAAACGCTTCTTCAGGTCGGCCCAGCAGTCGATGTAGTTGTCCTGCCGGGTTTCGAGCTCGGCGCCGTAGCGGGTCAGCATCTGCGGAAATCGGGTCTCGAACATGAAGGCCATGGTGTTGTCGAGCTTGACCGGTTTCAGCTCCGCGCGCGAGGCCTTTTCAAAGCCAGGCGCATCCGGCCCATGGGCCAGCATCAGATTGTGCAGGCTGATGCCGCCAGGCACGAAACCTTCTTCCTTGGCGTCGTACTGGCCGTGGATCAGGCCCATGAACTCGCTCATGATGTTGCGGTGGTACCAGGGCGGCCGGAAGGTATCTTCGGCCACCAGCCAGCGCGGCGGGAAGATGACGAAGTCGATGTTGGCCGTGCCCTCCTCGCCGCTTGGTGCCGTTAACACGGTGAAGATCGACGGATCGGGATGGTCGAACAAAAGCGCTCCGACCGGTGAAAAGGTCGCCAGATCATATTTGTAGGGCGCATAGTTGCCGTGCCAGGCAACGACATCGAGCGGCGAATGGCCGATCTCGGTGACATGGAAATTGCCGCACCATTTCACGATCAGCCGGCACGGCGTTTCCTTCTCCTCGAACCAGGCGCAAGGCGTCTTGAAATCGCGTGGGTTGGCCAGGCAATTGGCGCCGATCGGGCCGCGATCGGGCAGCGTCAACTTGGCGCCGTAGTTCTCGCAGACGTAGCCGCGCACTTCGGCGTCGACCAGCTCGACCTTGAAGACCAGACCGCGTGGCAGCACGGCGATCTCGCCGGGCCGCAGCTCAATGACGCCCATCTCGGTGACGAAGCGCAATGCGCCGACTTGCGGCACGACCAGCAACTCGCCGTCGGCATTGAAAAAATGATCGTCCGCCATCGAGGTGTTGGCGACATAGACATGCGCCGCCATGCCGGTCTGCCCGAGCACGTCGCCAGCGGTTGTGATGCTGCGCATACCGGCGATGAAATCGGTCGGCTCCTTCGGCATCGGCACCGGGTTCCAGCGATACTGGCCGAGCGCCAGTTCATGATCGCCGACATTGGGCGCACTCTTCCACAAGGGATAGCTCGCCGCCTTGAAGCGGCCGGTGTGCTTGACGCTCGGCCGGATGCGGTAGAGCCAGGACCGCTCATTGGTGCCGCGCGGCGCGGTGAAGGGCGAGCCTGAAAGCTGCTCGGCATAGAGGCCGTAGGCCGGCCGCTGCGGCGAATTCCGTCCCTGCGGCAACGAGCCGGGCAGCGTCTCGGTCTCAAAATCGTTGCCGAAGCCCGGCATATAGGAAAAGGCCATTGCTTCCTCCCGGAATGGATCTCAATTGACCAAACTGGTTTCATTTGTAACCATCGAAAATGTAACCATCAATGGCGGCTTTGAAAAATGGCGATCAGGAGCGAAGCGTCCGACGCGGCTGAAATTCTCAATCTGGAAAACTTCCTGCCCTACCGGCTCTACCGGCTTGCCGACGCCGTCAGCCGCGAATTTTCGAGGATATACAAGGACAGCCATGGCCTGACGCGGCCGGAATGGCGCACCCTTTCGGGGCTGGGGCAGCATGGAACGATGACTGCGACCGAACTCGGCGAGCAATCGGCTATGCACAAGACCAAGGTTTCACGCGCCGTGGCTGAACTCGAGCGGCGGCGCTGGTTGATGC
>NZ_RZPL01000830.1:0-2326 GCF_004022805.1 Mesorhizobium sp. M7A.F.Ca.CA.002.04.1.1
AGGTGAAGCCGATCTCGCGCATCAGCCGGCTTGCCTCCTCGATCTCCTTGTTGACCCTGAGAAAGCCCATGAAGCCGGTCAGCTCGCGGCCCATGAAGATGTTGCGAACGATGGTCTGCTGCACGGCCAGCGCCCGGTCCTGGAACACCGTCTCGATGCCGGCCTCGCGCGAACGCGCCGCGCTCCACCCGGTCACCGGCTTGCCACGCACGAGGATTTCGCCGCTGGTCGGCTTGACCACGCCCGAGAGGATCTTGATCAGCGTCGACTTGCCGGCGCCATTGTCGCCGAGCAGGCCGACCACCTCGCCGCGGTCGACGCTGAGATTGACCCCGCCCAGTGCATAGACCTGGCCATAGGACTTGCTGATGTCGCGCAGTTCGATGAGGCGTTCGGCCATCGGATGCTCGCTTTCATTGTCTCGTGCCGGCGTCGTCGCCAGCGGTCCCGCCGGCCGGGGCCTGAGATCCCGGCCGGCGGCTTGGGAGGTCAGCGCAGCGCCTGCTTGGCGAGCTCGGCGACGATCTCGTAATTTTCGGGCGTGACGAAGCCGGCGCCGGTGTCGACATTCATCGGCGCCAGCCCCAGCACAACCTGCTGGCAGAGGCTGAGGATCGGCAGATAGCCCTGCAGGAACGGCTGCTGGTCGGCGGTCAATTGCACCCAGCCACCCTTGAAACCCTCGACGATCTGCGGGCTGGTGTCGAAGCCGAAATTGAAGATCTCGCCCGCCTTGCGTCCGGCCGCCTGCATATAGGTCGAGACATTGCCGAGCATCTGCCCGCCGGGATAGCCGACCGCCTTGACGTCGGGATTGTTGAGCAGCGCCGCGGTGATCACCGGAATGGCCAGGTTGGGATCGGACGCCCATTCGCCGCTCGGCGGTGAGGACAACTGGATGACCTCGACGCCGGCTTCCTTGAGCGCCGCCACCGTGCCGCGTTCGCGCGCGCCGCGACTTTCGTTTTCGAACGGACCGATCATGATCGCCTTGTCGCCGGCCTTCAGCTTGCCCAGTTTGAACGCCTCGGCGCCGAGCGCGCGGCCCTGCTGTTCCTGCTGGGCGCCGACATAGCCGCCGCCGAACGCTTCCACCACCTTCGGCACAGGCACGTTCTGGTACATCATCTTGATGCCGTCCTTGTGCGCCTGTTCGGCGAGCGGCATGATTGATGCGTCGCCCGGATGGCCCATCATGGCGATGCCGTTGGGCTTGACCGCGACGGCCTCGCGCAGTTGCTGCACCATCTTTTCGATGTCCCACTGGGAGAAGATGTAGTCGACCTTCGGCCCCAGATCGGCCTCTGCCTGCTTGGCGCCATTGTAGACGATGGTGCCGAAAGCGTCGCCCTCGGCGCCGCCGACGAAGAAGCGGATGTGGACGTCCTTGCACCATTTGGCGTCGAGCGCCTGCGCGGGCAAGGTGGAGATCGCAGCGGCAAGCACCGTGGCGGCGGCCACGACGGTCGAGCGCAGAACTGTCCTTCTCATCGTCATGCTCATGCACTTATCCTCCCTTTTTGTCCTCGCAAGCGAGGGGTTTCGACATTCGCTTCGGCAATGTGCGTTGCAGACATCCCGGCCGGCTCCTCCCGCCGGCCGATCCTCACATCGGGTTCGGCAGGTAGCTGGCCCCTCCCCGGCATTGCTTGAGATATTCCAGCGCGCGCACCTGCCCGGTGATTTCGAGATCGCCTCGATAGACAGGGTCGTGCCAGCCTTCGATGTCGATGGCGCCCTTGTATCCGGCCAGCCGCAATTCGCTGATCACCCGCGTCCAGTCGCTGTCGCCGAAGCCCGGCGTTCGCATCTGCACGAAGGGCAGCCGGCCGAACACGCCATGCTCGCGGATGACATCCCAGCGCACCGTCGCGTCCTTGCCGTGGACGTGGAAGATGCGCGGCGCCCATTTGCGGATCTGCGGCATCGGATCGATCAGATAGACGAGCTGGTGGCAGGGCTCCCATTCCAGTCCGAGATTGTCGTCCGGCACTTCGTTGAACATCAGCTCCCAGGCGTCCGGATTGTGGGCGATGTTCCAGTCGCCGGCGGCCCAGTTGCCGTCCATCGCGCAGTTCTCGAAGGCGATGCGCACGCCCTTGTCGGCGGCGCGCCTGGCCAGCGGTCCCCAGACCTCCTTGAAGCGCGGCAGGCTGTCGGTCAGCTTCTTGCCGCGCAGGCGGCCGGTGAAGCCGCTGACCATCGAGGTGCCGAACAGATGCGCATTGTCGATGACCGTCTCCCAGGCCTTGAGCACGCCGCGATCGACCTCGCCGTCTTCCAGCGGATTGCCGAACACGCCGAGCGAGGACACGGTGACGTCGGC
>NZ_RZPL01000831.1:0-2316 GCF_004022805.1 Mesorhizobium sp. M7A.F.Ca.CA.002.04.1.1
TGCGGTAATCGTCCGGAATGGCGCCGACCGTGATGCTGTCGCGCTGGGCGCAGCCGGCGAGCAGCGCCGCCACCGCAACCGCCAGGACAGGAACGGCTCGCCGGCAGACCCGTGAACGGCCGAGACGGGTCGTTGCGGCGATGGTGCTTGCCTTCAATGCTGACTGAGACATGTCCGCTTCCCCGCTTACTTGTAGATGAAGCCGACAACGCCGTGGTAGCGGCCATTGGGCTTGTCGGTCTGCATGGTGCCGTAGACGCGATTGACGCGGCCAAGGAACATGCCGGCGCCATCGCTGGCGGCGTTGAAATTGTCGTCCGGCTTGGCAAGGTCGTTGCGCGCCACCGGCTTAACCAGATAGGGCGTGATGATGATGACGAGCTCGGTCTCGTTTCGCACGAAATCCCTGCTGCGGAAGAGCGCGCCAAGCACCGGGATCTTTGTCAATCCAGGCAATCCGTTGACGGCTTGCCTGACATCGTCGCGAACCAGGCCGGCGATCATCATGGAGCCACCGGATGGCAATTCCACCGTTGTGTCGGCAAGGCGCTTGCGCAGCGACAGGGCATTCATGCCGGGACTCGTCACGCCTGAGGAGAACGATACGGATCCCTCGGTTGTCGGCTCGGAAACCGACGTCCTGACTTTCAAACTTATGCGGCCGGGAGACAACACAACCGGCTGGAATTCCAGGCCGATGCCGTACTCGATCTTTTCGACGCTGTAGGTCTTCAGGCCGGTCTGGTTGTCTTGCGATACATTTGCCGAGACACCCGTGACCATATTGTATTCACCGCCGACCTTGAAGGTTGCCTTCTCGCCCGACACAGCCGTCAAGGTCGGCTCGGCCAAGGTCTTCATCACCCCGGACTGCTCCATAGCGTTCACATAAGCCTGCAGTCCTGAAGCGCCGATTTGAAAGCCGGAATTCGACAGCTGTTTGCCGAGACCCGTGAAGTTGTCGCTGATTGCGCCGTAACTAATGCCGTTGCTGCCGCCGCTGCCAACCATGTTGACGCCGAGCTGCTTCATCACCGAGCGGCTGACTTCGGCGACCGTGACCTTCAGCGTGACCTGGTCGTCGCCAATGATCTGGATCAGGTTGACGATCTGGCTGGTGCGGCGCTCCTGGTCCGGATTGTTGATGTCGACACCGCTCTGGGCCGAGCCGCCAGCCGCGGTCTGCGAATATTGTCCCGTCGTCGCTTCACCACCCGACACGAACATGTTCGCCAACTGTTCGGCGCGCTTGGCATCCAGGGGGGTATCCACGGTTCCTGTGAGAACGACGTTGTCGTTCAGCAGTTCCACCTTGACAGCCGACGTCGGCAGGAAGCGCCTGATATAATCTTCAAGGCCGGCAACGTCGCGTTCGACGGCCAGGTCCAGGCTGACGATCTGCTCGCCATTGGGGCCGAAGACAAAGATGTTCGTCTCGCCGACCGCCTTGCCGAACAGATAGATGCGCCTTGCGGTGCGGGTCACCGCATCGGCAACCGCCGGATTGGCGACGAGAATGTCATAGGCATCGCTCGGCAGGTCGATGACCACCGACTTGTTGAGGCCGAGCTTGACGCGCTGGGTGGCCGTCGATGCCGTGACCTGCGCGTTCTTTGCCTCGACGACGCTGCCTTGCACATTCGTTCCGACGAGCAGCAGGCCGAATGCCGCGGCTACGATTGCCGGCAGTTTGCCACCTAGCTTCATTTCCTTGCTCCCACTTCGGAAACTTCGCCCGACTTGATCAGCCTCACCGTTCCCCTGCGGCCATTGCCGGAAACGAGATAGTCGGCCTCACCCACATTCTTTTCCTGCGTGTCCGCGACCGCCCGCAGCGCCAGGGTCAGGCGATCCGCCATCTGCTGGGCGACGGTGATAATCTCCGCCTGCTTGGGCGTCAGTTCCAGCGTGGCGGTCTGGCCCACCCTGGTCTTCTTGCCTTCCTCGTCCTCCTGAATGGTCTGGTCGATGGCCAGGACGCGGATGTTCTTGAGGATGGTCTCGGTGTTGAAGCCGGCGGCACCGCTGGCGGCATCGGCCCTGCGGGTCATGATGACGTCGACGAAATCGTTGGGAAGAATGAAGCCGCCGGCCGACGTGTCGGCCGAGATGGCCGTGGCGACCGCCCGCATGCCGGAAGGCAGGATCGACGACATGAAGCTCTGCCCCTCCCCGATCAGCTTGGAACGCCGCAGCGGCTCTCCGGCATACATCGCCACACGGGCAATGGAACCCTTCAGCTTGTCCAGCGCCTCGGGCTCGGCGGTGCGGGTGATGAAATTCGCGTTGACGCCGTCGGCGGGCCAGGATTTCCAG
>NZ_RZPL01000832.1:0-2307 GCF_004022805.1 Mesorhizobium sp. M7A.F.Ca.CA.002.04.1.1
CACTCTCTTACGCATGCTGGGGCATCTCGATCGTGCTCGCTTTGTGGATGCTTTACGACTGGTTCAAGGTCGACACGACCTTCTCCGAAGAGGTGCTGACCTCGTCGCGCGAAGGCGAACTGGAAGCCACTTCCGAAAAACACCGGATCTGAGTGAGGATTGAACAATGACGATCGCACTTGAACCGGCTGCCCCGGCTGTCCAAGGGGACAGAGTTTCACTCCTGCGCGTGCTCGGACCGGCCCATGTCTGGGCGCTCGGCGTCGGCATCGTCCTGGTCGGCGAATTCACCGGCTGGAATTTCTCGGCGGACAAGGGTGGCGCGCTGGCCGCGCTCATCGTCTGCTGGGTCGTCGGATTGCTCTACACCTCGGTCGCGATGATCGATTCCGAGGTGACATCGACCGTGGCCGCCGCTGGCGGCCAGTATGCGCAGGCAAAGCACATCGTCGGACCGCTGATGGCGTTCAACGTCGCGCTGTTCCTGGTCTTTGCCTACACGATGCTCGAAGTGTCCGACGCCATCCTGCTCGGCGACACCATCGTCGCCAAGGCCGGCGTCGAAGGGCTCACCCACAATTCCTTCATCGCCGCGACCATCGTCGTGCTGGCGTGGCTGAACTATCGCGGCGTGCTGATGACGCTCAACGTCAACTTCGTCATCACCGCGATCGCCTATATCTCGATCGTCATCCTGTTCTTTTCGGTCAGCCCGTGGACGCAAGGCGCGGTGCTGAAGCTGAACGAACTGGTCACCCCAGGCAATGCGCTTCCCTATGGCTGGATCGGCGTCATCGCCGCCTTCCAGTTCGGCATATGGTACTATCTCGGCATCGAAGGCACCACACAGGCCGCCGAGGAAGTGCGCTCCCCGGCCCGCTCGCTGCCTTACGGCACCATGGCCGGCATGATCACGCTTTTGATCGCGGCGGCCATGACCTGGTATGTCTGCGCCTCCCTGATGCCCTGGGAATATCTCGGCATCACCTACTATCCACTGTGGGACGCCGGCAAGCTGACCGGCAGCCCGCTGCTCGAGAACCTGTTGTTCGTCGCCACGCTGCTCGCCGCGCTGGCGTCGGCCAATGGCTGCATCAACGATGCGGCGCGCGCCTGGTTCTCGCTCGGCCGCGACCGCTATCTGCCGACATGGTTCTCGGCCGTGCATCCGAAATATCGCACGCCCTATCGCTCGATCCTGTTCCTGCTGCCGATCGCGCTGGCCTTCGCCTTCATCGCCGACCTCAACCAGGCGATCACCTTTTCGATCCTGTCGGGGGTGCTGCAATACACGTTCATGAGCATCAACATCATCATGTTCCGCAAGAAATGGCCGCTGGGCTCGATCCGCCGAGGCTACACCCACCCCTTCCATCCGATCCCGGCCATGGTGCTGTTCTGCCTGTGCGTGGTGACCTTCTTCGCCATCTTCCTCGGCTTCGGCTCGCAGCTGATCGCCATGGTCGCCTTCTACTTCCTGATCTCGCTGTGGTTCCACTTCTACCGTTACAAATTCGTGCGGCGCGGCGACCAGTTCACCATGCCGTGGCCAAAGCCGCAGGGTTATTGATGGGAGTAGGCCCGTCCGGATCCCGGGCGGGCCTGGCATGAGAAAATGTCCGATCTGACATCAGCACTGCTGGCCGGGGCCATTGTCCTGGTTGTCGTTCTCCACCTTGCCTGGCAAGCGCGTGCCAGCCGCAGCAGGGCATCGATGGCGCTCGCCGTCGAGCAGGACCGCATCCGCACAATCATCGCCGATGCTGCCAATGTTTCGGATGGCACCGCCGGCGTCATCACCTGGGAAGGATCCTGGAACAGCAAACGTGTCCAGGTGCGCACCATCGTCGATACGCTGGCGACGCGCAAACTGCCGGCGCGCTGGCTCAGTGTTTCGATCACCGAAGAGGTCGCGGTACCAGCCACCTTCGACATGATGATGCGGCCGGGCTCGCCGACGACCTTCTCCAATTTCGATCATCTCGAGCATACGCTGCCCAAGGCTCCGGGATTTCCCGCCGAGTCGGTGCTGCGCACCGACCGCAGGGCGGCGCGCTTTCCGCAAGGCCTGATCGCCAGCCATATCGAGATCTTTTCCGAAGGGCGCGCCAAGGAACTGCTGATCACGCCCAAGGGTATACGCATCGTCTGGCTTCTGGCCGAAGCCGAGCGGGCGCGCTATGGCGTTTTCCGGCAGGCCGAATTCGGCGACGCCGCACTCGATCCCGCGCTGATCGAAAGGCTGCTGATGTCGGTGTCGGCGCTTCGCGACGCGATCAACAAAAGCGAACGGCAGGCCGCATGACC
>NZ_RZPL01000833.1:0-2305 GCF_004022805.1 Mesorhizobium sp. M7A.F.Ca.CA.002.04.1.1
ACCATGGACCGGGCACCTGCACCTTCTACGGCACGGCGAATTCCAACCAGATGCTGATGGAGATCATGGGCCTGCACACGCCGGGCGCGTCCTTCGTCAATCCAGGCACGCCGCTGCGCGAGGCTTTGACCCGCGAGGCGACCAAGCGGGCGCTGGCGATTACTGCGCTTGGCAACGCCTATACGCCCGTCGGGCGGATGATCGACGAGCGCTCGATCGTCAACGGCGTCGTCGGCCTGCATGCCACCGGCGGCTCGACCAATCACACCATCCACCTGATCGCCATGGCGGCGGCGGCCGGCATCGCCATCACATGGCAGGATATTTCCGACCTGTCGGAAGCGGTGCCGCTGCTGGCGCGGGTCTATCCGAACGGCCTCGCCGACGTGAACCATTTCCACGCCGCCGGCGGGCTCGGCTTCCTGATCCGCGAACTGCTCGACGAAGGCATCCTGCATGAGGATGTGCAGACGGTGTGGGGCGAAGGCCTGCGGCCCTATGCGGTCGAGGCAAAGCTCGGCGCCGACGGAGGCGTGGTGCGCGAAGCCTCGCCGCGGACAAGCGGCGACGAAAAGGTGCTGGCGCCTTTCAACAAGGCGTTCCAGGCGACCGGTGGCCTGAAGGTGCTGTCAGGCAATCTCGGCCACGCCGTCATCAAGACTTCCGCGGTGAAGCCGGAGCGGCGTATCATCGAGGCGCCGGCCAGGGTCTTCGACAGCCAGCAAGGGCTGAACGATGCGTTCAAGGCAGGCACGCTGACCGGCGACTTCATCGCCGTCATCCGCTTCCAGGGGCCGAAGGCCAACGGCATGCCGGAACTGCACAAGCTGACCACCGTGCTCGGCATCCTGCAGGATCGCGGCCAGCGCGTGGCGCTGGTCACCGACGGGCGCATGTCGGGCGCCTCCGGCAAGGTGCCGGCGGCGATCCATGTCACACCGGAAGCGGTCGAGGAGGGTCCTATCGCCAGGATCCACGAAGGCGACATCATCCGGCTCGACGCCGATGCCGGCACGCTGGAAGTGCTGGTGCCGGCCGGCGATTTCGCGCTGCGCCGGACGGCGGATGCCGACCTCATCGGCAACGAGTTCGGTTTCGGCCGCGAGCTGTTTGCCGGCTTCCGGCAATTGGTCGGCCGCGCCGATCATGGCGCCAGCGCCTTCGGCACGGCCTGACGGCAGTTCTGCGCAACCCATGAAAAGGGGCGGCACTTGGCCGCCCTCTTGCGGTTGTGCATACGATTCTATTGCACGGTTAGCTCAGCTCGCTCGCCGGCCTTGACCGTCACGTTGCCTTCTTTCGAACTGTTGTCGGATTTCTCCGAGACGACGGCATAGTCGCCCGCCGGGATCGCTGCCTGGTACTTCTGGTCGAATGCATAGCCAAGCGACTTGCGGTTGCCGTTGATGTCCTTCTTGGCCTCGAAAATCTCGATCTTCGAGGCTCCCGGCGCGGTGATCGCCAGCACGCCGGCATTCATTGCGATTTTCAGATCCTGAAATTCGCCGACCTTGACGGTGAACGGCTGCTCGACAACGGCGAGATCAACCGTCGCAATCAAGACATAGTCATCGGCCGGCAGATCGAATTTGCTGTCGGGTCCGTAGGCATAGGTCACCTCGTCCCTGGTTCCATCGATCTTCTTTTTTGCCTTGAGCACCTTGAAGCCGATGCCTGAACCGTCCGCCTTGTCGCCGCCGGCAGCATAATAAGCATTGGCAACGACATGGCCGACACCGACAATCATGTTCTTTTCCACGGTCTTGCCGGCAGCCAGCGGAATCGTTTCGGTAGCCACCCCCTGGCCGATCGTGACCGTCACTTTCTCGTCGCCGGCCGGCAACACGGCTTTCGTGGTCCCATAGAAGGTGGCGGGCATGTCAGCACCCGGATAATCGATGACGATAGCCGCGCCATCGACGACATCTGCCCCCTCGCTCGGTCGCGGATGGATGATGAGCGTGCCGGCATTCAAGTTGAAGAGAGGCGCGTAGACTTGGCCCGCCTCGATCTTGACTTTCTGCTCGGTCTTGGCCTGGCCGTCGCTGGCCACGACGATATAGTCGCCCGGTTCCAGATTGGCCTTGTAGGCGCCGTATTCGGTGCTGACGTAGTCGCCGCGCGTACCGTCGGGTTTCGCCTTGTAGATCTCCCAGGCGTTGCCGTCAGTGACGGGATCGCCGCCCTCGGCAAGCACCGCTATCGGCAGGAAATTGAAGTCCGGTTTGGCCGGCTCGGGCGCGGGTGCCGGCGCAGGTGCCGGAGCCGGTTCAGGAGCCGGCGCTGGTGCTGCCACGGTCTCGGC
>NZ_RZPL01000834.1:0-2302 GCF_004022805.1 Mesorhizobium sp. M7A.F.Ca.CA.002.04.1.1
AGACCGGCTTTGCCATGGTCATCCTGTCTTCCGCCCTGCGCGGCATCCCCGAGGAAACGCTGGAAGCCGCCGTCATCGACGGCGCCAATCCGTTCCAGATCTTCTGGAAGATCATGGTGCCGCAGATCTGGGGCACCATCGCCGTGGTCTGGACCACGATCACCATTCTGGTGCTCAAAGTATTCGACATCGTGCTGACCATGACCAACGGCCAGTGGAACAGCCAGGTGCTGGCCAATCTGATGTTCGACTGGATGTTCCGCGGCGGCGGCGATTTCGGCCGCGGCGCCACCATCGCCATCATCATCATGATTGCGGTCATTCCGATCATGGTCTGGAACATCCGACAGGCGAACAAAGAGACGGGAGGACATTGAGATGGCCGTCGCGACCGGAAATTCCTTCGCCAGCCGCTTCGGCGTCCACATCGCCGTGCTCATCTTCGTCGCGATCTGGACCATACCGACCCTTGGCATCCTGGTTTCGTCGCTGCGCGACAAGAACCAGATCATCGCCTCGGGCTGGTGGAACTCGTTCGCCAGTTCCACACAGACGGAAGCCGGCCGGCTGCCGCCCGCCTCGGCGCAAGTCGAGAAGGACGGCAAGTTCGTGCTCGAGGGCAATATCTTCGGCGACGGCACCAAGCGCGACATCAGCGCCTTCGGAATCAAATCGGCGGCACCGACGCAGTATCCCGCCGGCACCACAGCCGATCTCGGCGACGGCGTGACCTTGCAGCTCAATGCCGACGGCAGCTTCGTCATGCAGTCCCCGAAAGCGTTCGAAGGCGATCGCGGCCAGCGCGTCTATTATGCTTCGTCGGCGCCGCCGAAATTCACCACCGATAATTACAAAACCGTGCTGTTTTCCGAAGGCATCGGACGGTCTTTCATGAATTCCCTGACCGTCACCATTCCGGCGACCGTCATCCCGATCCTGATCGCCGCCTTTGCCGCCTATGCGCTGGCCTGGATGCGGTTTCCCGGCCGGGCGCTGCTGATCGCGGTCATCATCGGCTTGCTGGTGGTGCCATTGCAGATGTCGCTGATCCCGCTGTTGAAACTCTACAACGGCGTCGGCGCTTTCTTCGGCATGCCGTCGAAGACCTATCTCGGCATCTGGCTGGCGCATACCGGCTTCGGCCTGCCCTTCGCCATCTACCTGCTGCGCAGCTACATTGCCGGCCTGCCGCGCGAAATCATGGAATCGGCGCGCATCGACGGCGCCAGCGATTTCGAGATCTTCGTCAAGATCGTCTTGCCGCTGTCGTTTCCGGTGCTGGCTTCGTTTGCCATCTTCCAGTTCCTGTGGGTATGGAACGATCTGCTGGTGGCGATGGTTTTCCTCGGCACAGAGGCAGACCAGATCGTGCTGACCGCCAAGCTCAACGCGCTGTTGGGCTCACGCGGCGGCGACTGGGAGATTCTGACGACATCGGCTTTCGTGACCATCATCGTGCCGCTGATCGTGTTCTTCTCGCTGCAGCGCTATTTTGTCCGCGGGCTGCTTGCCGGCTCGGTGAAAGGAGGCTGAGACGATGCAATCCGCTTTGAAGGCCAGCTCGAAGCCTGACCTCGCCATCGATCGCGACTGGTGGCGGGGCGCGGTGATCTACCAGATTTATCCGCGCAGCTACCAGGACTCGAACGGCGACGGCATCGGTGACCTTAAGGGCATCATCGGGCGGCTACCCTACATCGCGGCACTCGGTGCGGACGCCATCTGGATTTCGCCATTCTTCAAGTCGCCGATGAAGGATTTCGGCTATGACGTGTCGGATTACTGCGACGTCGATCCGATGTTCGGCACGTTGGCCGACTTCGACGCGCTGACCGCCGAGGCACACAGGTTGGGCTTGAAGGTGATGATCGACGAGGTGCTGTCGCACACCGCCGACAACCACCCGTGGTTCAAGGAAAGCCGGTCGAGCCGCAGCAACCCGAAAGCCGACTGGTACGTCTGGGCAGACGCCAGGCCGGACGGCACGCCGCCCAACAACTGGCTGTCGATCTTCGGCGGCTCGGCCTGGCAATGGGACACCAGCCGCCAGCAATATTACATGCACAATTTTCTGGCCGAGCAGCCCGACCTCAACTTCCACAACCACGAGGTTCAGGACGCGTTGCTCGACGTCACCCGCTTCTGGCTGGAGCGCGGCGTCGATGGTTTCCGGCTCGACACCATCAATTTCTACTTCCACAGCCAGGGCTTGGAAAACAACCCGCCGCTGCCGCCGGAAGAGCGCAACGACCAGACCGCGCCGGCGGTCAACCCCTACAACTACCAGGACCATCTCTACGAC
>NZ_RZPL01000835.1:0-2297 GCF_004022805.1 Mesorhizobium sp. M7A.F.Ca.CA.002.04.1.1
GCCTTCGACCGAGGCGTAGCTGTCCTGGATGTTGGCCTGGCCCTGGCGCAGCGACTTGACCTCGGTGCCGGTCAGCACCAGACCGGCCTCGACCGTGTCGAGCACCTCATAGGAAAACCGCGCCTTGCGGTTTTCCGAAACGGTCTTGTTGTTGGGATCGGCTTTTCTGACTTGATTCATGATGCGGAGAGGTGGCGCCTCATCCCTAATTAATCAAGCCGGCGTGCTTCATAGCCGCATCGATCTTGTCGGCAGTCGACTGTTCGATCGTCACCAACGGCGAGCGCAGCACGTTTTCGACCTTGCCTAGCTTCGACAGCGCGTATTTGGCGCCGGAAACGCCAGGCTCGATGAAGATCGCCTTGTGCAGCGGCAGCAGGCGATCCTGCAGATCCAGCGCCTTGGCGCTGTCGCCGGCAAGCGTTGCCTCCTGGAATTCGGCGCACAGCCGCGGCGCGACGTTCGACGTCACCGAAATACAGCCGACGCCGCCATGCGCGTTGAATCCAAGCGCCGAAGCATCTTCGCCCGAAAGCTGGATGAAATCCTTGCCGCACGTGGCACGCTGCTCGGAAACCCGTTCGACCTTGCCGGTGGCATCCTTGACACCGACGATGTTCTTGAAGTCGTGCACGAGCCGGCCCATCGTGTCCGGCATCATGTCGATGACCGAGCGCGGCGGGATGTTGTAGATGATGATCGGCAGCTTGGTCGCCCTGGCGACCGCCGCGAAGTGCTCATACAGGCCGCGCTGCGTCGGCCTGTTATAATAAGGCGTGACGACCAGGGCGGCATCGGCGCCGGCCTTCTCGGCATACTGCACGAGCCCGACGGCTTCCTCGGTGTTGTTGGAACCAGCGCCGGCGACGACCGGAACTCGTCCCTTGGCCACCTCGATGCATACCTTGACGACCTGGCGGTGCTCGTCATGCGACAGTGTCGGCGACTCGCCGGTGGTGCCGACCGGCACCAGGCCCGTCGTGCCCTCCGCGAGTTGCCATTCGACGAATGCGCGAAAGGCTTTCTCGTCGAAACGCCCGCTCTTTTCGAACGGTGTCACGAGCGCAGTAAGCGAGCCTCTCAGCATATCGTCCAACTCCTTGGCACTTCTGGTGTTTTGTGTCGGTGTTTGTGGTCGCGCCTTCTAACCGAAAGCGAAGCGGCGCACCATAGTCTCGACATGGTTGCGCGGCAAGCATTGCCATGGTGCCAGCAAGCGCAATTCGAACGGCCTCGCTAACTCTTTGTTTACGGGCTCTTCACGACCTAAGTTTAGGCTTCGAGGCATCTTCGCCAGCTTGTGGAATGCCAGGACAAGGAAAGATTTAGGGATCATGCCGGGCGGTCGGCCTCACCTTCTCGCGCTGCTTGGCGCCGCGCTCGCGCTGATGCCGGGCATGGCGATCAGCGGCAGCGTGGACGCACGGGTCACCTCAGCCATTCCGATTCCAGGCGCGGCAATTGCGCTGCCAGACCTGCAGGACAGAACGCGACAGGCGCCCTTGCCCGACGTCGCCCCTCTGAAAAGCGGACTGGATGCGTTGGCGCGGGGTGATAGTCTCCGCGCTCGTGGCGTGCGCGATGCCCTTCCGGCGCAGTCGCTCGACCAGCATATCCTTGCCTGGGCGATCGCGCTTTATGGCGGCGACAAGGTTCCGAGCGACGATATCACTGCTGCGGCCAAGATGCTGCCCAACTGGCCGGGGACCGTAGCCCTGCGCAAGAACAGCGAGCGCGCGCTCTATCGAGAGAACCCTGCCCCCGACATCGTCATCAGGGCGTTCGATGGCAGCCAGCCGCAGACATTCGAAGGCGTGATGGTTCTCGCCCGCGCCTATGTGGCGTCCAGCAATACCAAGGCGGCGCGTTCCGTGCTGTCGCCCTTCTGGCGCACCGCGATCCTGGAGGCCAAGGACGAGGCGGCGCTGATCAAGGAATTCGGCAGCCTGATCCCGGCCGCGGACCACCGCTTTCGCATGGAGCGCATGTTCTATGCCGACCGCGCGAATTCCGCGCTGCGCGTCGCCGGCCTCGCCGGCGCCCAGCAGCTCGCCGATGCATGGGCGGCGGCCGACAAAGGCGACAAGAACGCGCCCAAGCTGCTGAAGGCCGTGCCGGCAATGCAACGTTCGGCCGGCTACTTCTTCGCGCAGGCCGAATATTTGCGCAAGCAGGAGGATTTTGCCGGCGCTGCAGCCATTGTGATGCAGGCACCGACCGATCGCGAAGCTCTGGTCGATCCGGATGCCTGGTGGGTCGAGCGCCGGGTGCTGTCGCGTGAACTGGTCGACCAGGGC
>NZ_RZPL01000836.1:0-2294 GCF_004022805.1 Mesorhizobium sp. M7A.F.Ca.CA.002.04.1.1
CTACACGTCTGGTCCAGGCATCGGCGAGGACATCGCCTCACTGCTCGCTCTGGTCGCAGCCGGCCGGCTCGAAACGCGCGTGGCCTTGACGGCGCCGTGGACAGACGTCGCTCAAGCGCTGGACGCACTGCGACAGCGCAGCTTCAGCGGCAAGGCTGTTCTCACCATAACAGGATGAGCATCCTGTTTTGTCACACGTGCTGGCCGCCATTGATGTGGATTTCCGAGCCAGTCACATACGACGCCTGCTGCGAGCACAGGAAAAAGATGATGTCGGCGACTTCGGCCGTGGTGCCAAGGCGCCTGAGAGGAATGGTCTCGACGATCTTGTCCGTGCCCGGCGACAGGATCGCGGTATCGATTTCGCCCGGCGCAATCGCGTTGACGCGGATGCCGTGCGGACCGAAATCATGCGCCATCTCGCGCGTCAGCGAGCCGAGTGCCGCCTTCGATGTCGCGTAGGCCGTGCCGGCGAAAGGATGCACGCGGGTTCCGGCGATCGAGGTTACGTTGACGATCGAGCCCTTGGCCGCCGCCAGTTCCTTGAACAGCCCGCGCGCCAGCATGATCGGCGCGAAGAAATTGACCTGGAACACGTCGCGCCAGACATGCATCGGCGTGTCGATCGAATTCATGCGGCTGTTGCCGTCCTTGAGCTTCGGCGAAATGCCGGCATTGTTGACCAGCGCATGCAACTGGCCGCCATGCGCTTCCAGCCGGTGGCGAATTTCGGAGACGGCGATGCCGACATCCTCCTGATCGGCGAGATCGACCTTGATGTGGTCTTCCGGCCCGGCCGGCCACGGGCAGTCCTCGGCGAAAGCCTGCCTGGAGCAGGTGATGACGCGCCAGCCCTCGCGCGAAAAACGCTTGACGGTGGCGTGGCCGATGCCGCGGCTAGCGCCGGTCAGCACGATGGTCTTTCGGGTGTCGAGCTCAGTCATTTCAGGTCTCCAGCCGGCAGATGTAGCCGAACGCCGCCGAGGTGGCGAGAGGCCGAAATGTCACCATTCACCTCAAAGGAGGAACCGGGAAGCCGGCTCGCCGTTGGTCCTTGAATGCGGAAAGGGTGCGGGGTTCTGAATCAATCTATCAGGACAAAGTCATGACACAGACAGCACCCCTCGACATCGCCACCGCCTTCACCAAAGCGTGGACAGGACACGACCTCGAAAAGGCAGCATCCTATGTCGCCGACGACGTCGTTTTTGATGGGCCGATGCAACAGTCGACTGGCAAGGCCCCCTACCTCGAGGGCCTGACCAAACTTTCACAGGATGTGACCGGTGTGCGCATGATCGCGGCCTTCGGAGACGACCACCAGGCGCTGCTAATGTATGACTTGATGACAGAGTCGTCCGGCGCGCTTTCCTGCGCCAAGCACCTCACCATCAGCGACGGCAAAATTCACAGCGACAAACTGACCTTTGACAGCAAGAAGCTGGGCAGCGCCAAACCAAAGGCGAATTAGCAGGTCTACTCAGCCGCCAAGGAGGTCGAGGATCGAGGTCTGCCGCTTCTTGCGCGGGCCGCCAACGTCGCCTGGCGGCACCGGGTGCTTGATCGACGCGGTGGCGCCGTCATCCCCCGGCATGGAAAGGCCATCGGCATCGACGGTTTGGGCGGGACGAGCCGCGCGGACCGGCGCTGGCGCTTGGGCAACCGGCGCTGCTGGCCGCGCTGGTGCCTGCTGGCCGACCGACGTGGACGGAACCGGCGCCGTGTTGTTCGCCGAGGGTATCTCGTCGGGGACGATTGTGTCGCCCGGCGTCGATTTCCAGGTGCCGGGCAGCGGCCGCACCGGCACACCTTCGTGGGCCGCAACCATGAACTCGTGCCAGGCCTGCGCCGGCAGTGCGCCGCCGGTGACCTTCTTCATCGGGCTGCCATCATCATTGCCGAACCACACACCGGTGGTGAGATTGGCGGTGTAGCCGACGAACCAGGCGTCGCGCGAATTCTGACTGGTGCCGGTCTTGCCGGCCGATGGCCAGGCGAAAGCCGCTTTCCGGGCAGTGCCGATCTCAACCGTGCCCGTCATCATCGAGTTCATCATGCCGACGATCTCAGGCTTGACGACGCGCGGCGCGCTGCCGCCGCCGCTGTCGTAAAGCACTTTGCCCTCGGTGGTCGTCACGCGCCGGATGAAATGGATGTCGGGCTTGTAGCCGCCATTGGCAAAGGGGACATAGGCCGATGTCAACTCCAGCGGCGTCACTTCCGAAGTGCCGAGCGCGATCGAGGTGTTGGCTGTCAGGTCGGACTGGATGCCCATGCGGTGCGCCGCCTCGACA
>NZ_RZPL01000837.1:0-2282 GCF_004022805.1 Mesorhizobium sp. M7A.F.Ca.CA.002.04.1.1
CTGGTAGATCATGGCGATCTTGTTGCCGCGGATGGAACGCAACTCCTCGTCGGAGAGTTCGCCCATGTCCTTGCCCTGGAACTTGATCTTGCCGCCGACGATCTTCCCGATGTTGGAGAGGTCGCGCATGATGCCGAGCGACACGGTCGACTTGCCGCAGCCGGATTCGCCGACGATGCCCATCGCCTCGCCCGGCATGACGGTGCAGGAAAAATCCATGACCGCCGGTATCTCGCCCTTGCGGGTGAAGAAGGAGATCGACAGGTTCTCGATCTCGATGATCGGCCCTTTGGTTGGCCCGGGGGTCGGCTTGGCGGGATTTCGAACTGCCTCGTTCATGGGTCGCTCCAATCCTGGTTCTTCCAGGCCTGTTTCTCTCAGGCCCATCGGGTCGAAACCCGCGACATCAGTCTTTCATCGATTGTTCGCGCAGCGAGTCGGCGAGCAGGTTCAAGCCCAGCACGAACGACATCAGTGCGATGGTCGGCGGCAGCGCCGGATGGATGAAGGAGCGCAGCAGGCGGCTGGCGTCCTTGATCGCGGTGCCCCAGTCCGGACTTTCCGGCGCCAGGCCAAGGCCGAAATAACCGAGCGTGCCGAGCAGGATGGTGGTGTAGCCGATGCGCAGGCAGGCATCGACGATCAATGGCCCGCGCGCATTGGGCAGGATCTCCCACAGCATGATGTACCAGGGCGATTCACCGCGCGTCTGCGCCGCCGCCACATAGTCGCGCGTCTTGATGTCCATCACCAGGCCACGCACGATGCGGAACACGCCGGGGCTGGAGGCGAACACCACCGCCACGAAGATGTTGAGCTGGTTTGGATCGATATGGACGATGTGCAGCGGGTCCTTATCGAACACAAGGCCGAGATAGATCCAGCCACCGAGGATCAGGGTGATGCCGAGCAGGATGTAGAGCCGGTCGGGCCGGTTCTTGTAGCGGGTCCAGAACAGCACGCTGAAGAAGATGATCGGGAACAGGAAGAACACGCCGGCCATGCCGTACGGGATCGGCGTGTCCATGATACCCGGCGTCACCAAGAGGTAGAACAGCAGGATCACCGGGAAGGCGAGCACAAGGTTGGCCAGGAACGACAGCACGGTGTCGATCTTGCCGCCGTAATAGCCGGCGGGCAGGCCGAGCGTGATGCCGACCATCAGCGCGAAGCCGGTCGCGGCAGGCGCGATGATCAGCACGATCTGGCTGCCATAGACCATGCGCGAAAACACGTCGCGCGCCAGCTTGTCGCCGCCGAACAGATAGGTCAGCCCCGACTGCGGTTCGACGGCGCCCGGCAGCACGTCCTTCATGATCGGAATCTGGGCCAGCGGATCGAAGGGCGATATGGTCGCGGCGAAGATCGCCGTGAACAGCCAGAACAGGCAGATGCCGACGCCGACAATGCCGACACCGCTGTCGAACAGCTGGCCGTAGAGCGCCAGCTTCTTCTTGTAGGCGAAGCTCGCGCCCATGACGATGACGAGCGCGATCCAGACCGGCCAGAAGCGCGACAGCACTTCGAAAACGACGGTGAAGCCACTGATGTATTGAACCGGCATCGGCTTCGCTCCCTACTGAACTCTGATACGCGGATTGAGAAATGCGTAGCCGACATCGGAAATGAGCTGCGTGATCAAGACGATGAACACCGAGACCAGCGAGCAGCCGAGCAAAAGGTCGATATCGTTGTTGCCGGCCGCCTCGACCAGCGTGTAGCCGAAGCCCTGGTAGCGGAACATCACCTCGACGATGACGACGCCGGTGAGCAGCCAAGGGAATTGCAGCATGATGACGGTGAACGGTGCGATCAGCGCGTTGCGCAAGGCATGTTTGACCACCACGCTGCCGAAGGAGAGACCCTTCAACCGCGCAGTACGGATATATTGCTGCGTCATCACTTCGACCATCGAAGCTCGCGTCATGCGGGCGATATAGCCGATGCCGTAGATCGCCAGCGTCATCACCGGCAGTGTGAAATTGTAGAAGGTGATGCCCTGGCTGGCCGAAGCCGCCGAGCCGTTCAGCCAGCCTAGCCATGAGGCGAAGATGACGGTGAAGATGACGCCCGACACATATTCAGGCGTCGCCGTCGAGGCGATCGACGCCACGGACAGCACCCGGTCGGTTCGCGACCCCTCACGCATGCCGGCCAGAATGCCGATCAGCAGCGAGATCGGCACCATCACCGCCAGCACCCAGAACATCAGGATGCCCGTAGCGCCGAGTGCCGGAAACAGTTTTGAGGCGACGGTCGCCTTGAACTTGGTCGAGCAGCCG
>NZ_RZPL01000838.1:0-2280 GCF_004022805.1 Mesorhizobium sp. M7A.F.Ca.CA.002.04.1.1
CGAATCGACCGCGCAATTGTCGGGCATGCCGAACCAGCCATTGGCCGTCGTTGCCGTCGAGAAGGTGGCGCCGACATCGGCAACCGCCGGATCACCGCATTTCAGCAGCACTTCCCACTTGCCCTTGGCGGCGGTGAAATCACCGCCGTCCTCGGCGATCTCGATGATGTGGCCAAAGGCGTTTTCGGCGCGGGGGTTGGCGGCGTCTACCTGGTCGGCCTTGCGCTTCGAATTGTTGGTCAGCATGACATAGACCTTGCCGTTGATGGCATTGGGCTGGATGTCTTCGGGGCGGTCCATCTTGGTGGCACCGAGCAGGTCGGCGGCGCGGCGCGTCTCGATCAGCACGTCGGCCTGGCCAGTGAAACCGTTTTCAGCCGTCAGCGGTCCCTGGCCGAAGACGATCGGCAGCCATTCGACCGTGCCATCTTCGGCGAACCTGGCGACATGCAGCGTGCCATCATCGAGCAGGTCCCTGTTGGCGGCATGATCGTTCGGATCGAACGCGGCCTTGGTCACGAACTTGTAGACATAGTCGAAGCGCTCGTCGTCACCGAGATAGAAGACGACGCGGCCGTCCCTGGCGACAATCGATTCGGCGCCCTCATGCTTGAAGCGGCCCATGGCCGTGCGCTTCCTCGGCGTCGAGGTCGGGTCGTTGACATCGACCTCGACGATCCAGCCGAAGCGGTTGGCCTCATTGGGCTCCTTGGCGAGGTCGAAACGTTCGTAATGCGCCGCCCATTCATAGGCGCCTTCGGGAATGCCGAGACGCTTGTAGTTCGCGGCTTCCTTGTGGCCTTCCGGCAACTCGCCGGAGAAATAGCCATGGATGTTCTCCTCGGCCATCACATAGGTGCCCCAGGGCGTGACGCCGCCGGCGCAATTGTTGAACGTGCCGAACACCTTGGTGCCGGACGGATCGGCATTGGTCTTGACGCGGTCATGGCCGGCAACCGGACCGGCCAGCGCCATTTCGGTGTTGGAGGTGATGCGGCGATTGAGCTTGCCGTCGCGCACCACCTGCCATTTGCCTGATGTCTTGCGGATCTCGACGATGGTGCCGCCGTGAGCTGCCATCTCGACATCGACCTGCTCCTTCGAGAGGGGTGCGACTTCGGCCGACTTCTTGCCGTCCTTCTCGACGATTTTCACGATGCCCGGGAACATCAGATGCGGATTGGTGTATTCGTGGTTGACCACCAGCAGGCCATGTTCGGCCGAGCCGTCGATGGGGATGTAGCCGACATAATCGTTGTTGTAGCCGAACTGTTTCGCCTGGGCCTCGGCCGACTGTTTCGTCGGGTCGAAGTCGGGCGAATCGGCAAACAGCGGATCGCCCCAGCGCAGCAGTACATCGGCATCGTAACCCGGCGCGACGTGGTGCTTGTCGTCGATGCCGGCCTCGAGTTCGTCGAACGTGAAGGCCGAGCCTTCAGCGGCCCGGGCCTCGTCGGCGCTGATCAGCGCCAGCGGGCTGACGGTGGCGGCGATGGCCGAGACAGCCAGCGAACCCTTGAGGAAGCCGCGGCGCGAGAACCGCGCGGCGATGATCTCGCCCATGGTGCGGTTGTCGGAAGCGTTGATGGCCGGGCCGTCGTTTTCCTCGAGCAGGCTGGTGCGGAATCGGGTGTCGGGGGAGCGAAGGTCAGTCATGGCTTGCCTCTGGCTGTTGGATTGGCTGGAGCGTGGGTACCTGTTTGACCCCCTTATAATCGCCGGATCACATTTTCGTGACATCGGGAGACCTTTCAGACGCGACAGGCATTGCGCGCAGCGCTGGCTAAGCATTCCCGCAGACCGGAACTGCTCCAGAATCGCCGGTTCGAGATGAAAGGAGACCTTAGGCGGCATCTTGGCCGCGCATCCTGCGACGGCGGACGACATCAGTCGTTTGCAAAAAACAGATCAACGGGCAACTGCACCCTCGACAAGTCACCTCCGCCGCCCCCGGCGGAGGTGACTTGATGTTCGGCGTCTGCGGTCGTCAGGCATCGGGAAAGCCAGTCTCCCGTTTAGCGATGGCGGTCACGGCGCCGTTCATGCGAAGCTAATGTAGCATATACTTGGGACTTTAGTCCAACCTTGCGCTTGCAATGGTCCTGGTTGACAACCGCAACGGTCGGAGGTCGCTTCCGGGCGCCGCGTCTTTCGGCAATGTTGGTTGCACTGCAACGTTGGGGTGGGGCGCGCCGGGCTCAGTCGTCGGAGATCAGAATGCACAGATCGGTCACGACCCGTTGTTGCCGGCTGGCGCTCAAATCGGCAGCGGCGCTGGTG
>NZ_RZPL01000839.1:0-2280 GCF_004022805.1 Mesorhizobium sp. M7A.F.Ca.CA.002.04.1.1
AGGTCAAGCCGGAGAATCCGGGCGGTGCCGTGGTGCCGAACCAGGACAACAAGGTCTACGACGCGGTCAGGGGCGCCAAGCCCGCCGAGCCGGTCCAGGAAAAGCTGGTCACCAACACCGAAGAGCCGGTGGACGTGCAGGCGAAGGACCCGGCCCGCGCCATCGATCTTTCGCCGGACCAGAATGCAGCCGGCGCTGGAACCGATGTCGGCAACGCCGCGCCGATGGCCGGCGCTGCTTTGGCCGACAATACGGCGCCAGCTCCCAAGTCCGAGGACCGCATCGCGCAGGTGCTGCAGGATGCAGACAAGGGCACAAATGCCGATGTCGTCGCCATTGCACCGCGCAAGGTGAGGACCATGGTGGTCAAGTCGGACGGTTCGCTGGTGCCGCGTGAAGATCCGGCGGCACCCGCCGCTCCGCAAGTGGCCGCTACCGAGCCGGTCGATCCGGCGCCGCAGCATGTCGCCCCGGCGGCGCAAGCCGATGCCGACCAGACCGGTACCGTGGCGCCTGCCGCCGCCCAGGCGGACGACGAGCCGGCCCTCAAGCCGGTGGCCAAGCCAAAGGCCGAGGCCAAGGCCCAATCGGCCAACACGCCGGCAAAGGTTCCGCTAGCGCCGCAGCGTCCGTCCGACCAGCAGGTCGATGTCGTCGGCGAGGTCAAGCCCGATCAGGTTGCGTCCATCGATCCGGCATCGACCGCGGCAGGCGGTGGCTCGTGGTCGATGCAGATCGCCTCGCAGCCGACCGTCGAAAGCGCCCAGTCCAGTTATCAGGATCTGCAGCGCCGCTATGGCAGCGTGCTTGCCGGGCGTACCGCCAACATCGTCAAGGCCGAGATCGCCGGCAAAGGCACGTTCTACCGCGTGCGCGTTCCGGCCCAGTCACGCAATGACGCGATCAATTTGTGCACCAGCTACAAGGCCGCCGGCGGCAACTGCTTCGTCTCGCGCTAAAGCCGGAGCCAACCGATTGAAAGCCGGCGCGGTCACCGCGCCGGCTTTTTTCATGGGGAAAGCAGATCCGGCGTTGCCGTGGATGAATCCCTGGCGATTCCCTTTGATCGCACAAAGCCCTAAACTGCCGACATGACCGAATCAAAATCCATGATCCTCGGCTGCGCCGGGAAATCGCTCACCCGCGAAGAAATCAATTTCTATCGCAATGAATGCCCGTGGGCCTTCATCCTGTTTGCGCGCAACATCGGCGAGACCGAACAGATCCGCGATCTGGTCGCCGAGATGCGAGACTGCATAGGGCGTCCGGACGCGCTGGTGTTCATCGATCAGGAAGGCGGCCGTGTGCAGCGCTTGCGGCCGCCGCTGGCGCCGAATTATCCCGCCGGCGGCGCGCTGGGCGCGCTGTGGCGCGACGATCATGATGCCGGCGCCCGCGCGGCCTGGCTGATGGCGCGGCTGCATGCTTTCGACCTGTTACGCTACGGCATCACAGCCGATTGCCTGCCGGTGCTCGACGTGCCGATCGAAGGCGCCAGCGATGTCATCGGCGCGCGTGCCTACGGCAAGGACCCGCGACCCGTGATCGAGCTCGGCCGCGCAGCCGCGGAAGGGCTGATATCGGGCGGCGTGCTGCCGGTCATGAAGCATATTCCGGGCCATGGACGTGCCTTTGCCGACACGCATTTTGAACTGCCAGTGGTCAATGCCTCGCTCAGTGATCTGCAGCGGCATGATTTCGCCCCGTTCAAGGAGCTTAGCCATCTGCCGATGGCGATGACTGCGCATGTCGTCTACAGCGCGATCGACCCGAACAATCCGGCGACCACCTCCGGCAAGGTCATCGACGAGATCATCCGGCGCGAAATCGGCTTCGACGGACTGCTGATGAGCGACGACACATCGATGAAGGCACTTTCTGGGGATTTCCCGACAAAGGCGGCCTCGATCCTTGCGGCGGGCTGCGATCTGGTCCTTCACTGCAACGGCGTTTTCGAGGAGATGGCCGGCATCGCATCGCGCACCACGGGGCTTGAGGGCACGTCGCTGGAGCGCGCCAAGCGGGCGCTGACCTATATAAAGGACCGTGACACGGTCGAAGAAACCGAAATACGCGCCGAATTCGCCACCTACTTCGATGCGGTGGCATAGCAAGGGAAAGTGACAGGCAGTGGCGGAGACATTGGAAAGCAAGGCCGCGAAGGCCGCACCGATGGACCGTCTGTGGGCCGAAAATGACGATTCACGCGTCACCGGCGACCCGTCGCTGGTCGTCGACGTGGCCGGCTTCGAAGGTCCGCTCGATCTTCTGCTGCATCTT
>NZ_RZPL01000083.1:0-11877 GCF_004022805.1 Mesorhizobium sp. M7A.F.Ca.CA.002.04.1.1
GATTAGAGGCGGCGCAGCATGAACGACGCTCAGGCCAGTGCGGCGGCCGCGACATACAACGAGCGGAGCAGGCTGATCTTCTGCCTGCTCGCGGCCTTGGCGATGGCGGGTGCGTTGGGTGCCCAGGCAGGCGCCACCCTGCAGGATCCCGACAGCTGGTGGCAAGTGAAGGTCGGTCTGGATTTCCTGACTAACCGGACATTTCCGACCGTCGATCCCTATTCCTACACGTTTGCCGGCCAGCCCTGGATTGCCAAGGAATGGCTGGGGCAGGTCCTGCTGGCTCTTGCCTACCGGGCGGGCGGCTGGAACGGGGTCGTCAACGCGATCATCGCCTCGATCTCCCTGACGGTTTTCCTGATGGGGTGGTTTCTCAGCGCATGGCTGAAGCCGATCCTGGCGATTACACTGGCGTTCGCCGCGGTGTTCCTGATCAACCCGATCTTCACGGCGCGTCCGCATGTCTTCACCTTCCCGATCATCGTCATCTGGACAGCGGTCCTCTTCGGTGCGGCAAGGGAAGAACGGGCGCCGCCCTGGTGGCTGCTTGTGCTGGTCGTATTATGGGCGAACCTGCACGCCACCTTCACCTTGAGCTTCGTCATCGCGGCTTTCGCCGGTCTCGATCTGCTGGCGCGCACGGGCCTGTCGAAACCGTCCCTGCTGGCGAAGTGGATCGCGTTCGGCCTGCTTTGCCCGCTGGTGAGCCTGATCCACCCCTACGGCGTCCAGGCCATCCTCGCGACGCTCGCCGTGGCCTACGGCAATGAGGCGGTGTCGCTGATCATGGAATGGAAACCGTTCAGTCAGCCGGACAGTCCTGTCCAGGAAGCGGCGATGCTGCTGGCGCTTTTCGGGCTTCTGGTGTCCCGGTTGCGAATTGGCTGGGCCAAGGCGTTGTTCGTCGTCTTCACCCTGCATGTCTATCTCGCCCATGTGCGCTTCATGTATCTGTTCTTCCTGCTGATTCCGCTGGTGATGGCGGCCGAGGTCGCACAGCAATATCACTCGCTTTCAGCCACCGCATGGCTGGCCGAAAAGCGCGACGGGCTGGAGAGATTCTTAGCCAGACGGTTCTACGCCATCTGCGGCACGGCAGCCGTTCTGCTGATCGGCGGGATCGCCGTGCTCGGCAGCGCCTATCAGGTCGCGCCGAGCCCGAAGACATCGGCCAGCGGGGCGCTGGCCTTCGCGCAAAGCCATCATCTGTCCGGCAATGTGTTGAATTCCTACAATTTCGGCGGCACGCTGATTTTCCATGGGTTCAAGACCTATATCGACGGACGGACGGACCAGCTGTTCCTGGGCGGCTTCACAAAGAGCGACAACGACACCGGACGCGGAGACGGCAAGCCGCTCCTCGAAGCCCGCCTGAAGAAATACGCAATAGATTGGGCGCTGCTGTCGGCCGACGACAGCCGGATTCCCTTCTTCGACCAGTTGGGCTGGAAACGGGCCTACTCGGACGATTACGCGGTAATCTATCTGCCCGGCGCCTGATCCTGTGCGTTCCTGGCGGATTTCGCGACAGCCAATATATGCCTTGACACCCATGTTGCAGCGCAGCAAAATTGCTGCCTGAGGGTAAGCCTGTGAGACCGACGAGCCGGGATTTTCAGCACGACCGAAGGCATCGCCGCATGAGCGTGTCGGGTGCGGCCGCACGGATCATGGTGGTCGCGCGCGAGCCGGCCGGATGAACTACCGGCGCGACATCGACGGCCTGCGGGCCGTTGCGGTGCTGCCCGTCGTGCTCTTCCATTTCGGCGTGTCCGCCATTCCTGGCGGCTTCACCGGTGTCGACATCTTCTTCGTCATATCGGGCTATCTGATCAGCGGCAGCCTGCTCGATGATCTTGAGCGGGGCCAGTTCTCGATCGGCCGCTTCTACTGGCGCCGCGCCCGGCGCATCCTGCCGGCGCTGACCTTCGTCATCCTGCTCTCGAGCATTGCCGCCTGGTTCATCCTTCTGCCTTCGGATCTCCACGAATTCAGCCTTAGCGTGATCGCCGCCGCGACCTTCTGGTCGAATATCTATTTCTGGAGAACGATGAACTATTTCTCCATCGACGCAGAACTGCGGCCGCTCCTGCACACATGGTCGCTTTCGGTGGAAGAGCAGTATTATATCTTCGCGCCGATCCTGCTTTATCTGATCCACCGATACGTCTCGAAGCGCTGGCTGACGGTACTTCTGCCGATGGCCGTCGGCAGCTTTGCCCTGGCAGTCATAGCAACCTCGCTGGCACCGACGGCAGGCTTCTATCTCTTGCCGACGCGCATATGGGAGCTGGCGCTGGGCGCCATGCTGATGTTGCGGAAGCCTCCGGTCCTAGCCGGTCGGCTGGCGGTGGAACTGATCGGCCTCGCCGGCTTTGCCCTGATTGCGTTTGGCTTTGTGATGATTTCGGACAGCGATCCGTTTCCCGGCTACAATGCCCTATTCCCCTGC
Source organism: Mesorhizobium sp. M7A.F.Ca.CA.002.04.1.1 (assembly GCF_004022805.1). Classification (NCBI taxonomy): domain Bacteria; kingdom Pseudomonadati; phylum Pseudomonadota; class Alphaproteobacteria; order Hyphomicrobiales; family Phyllobacteriaceae; genus Mesorhizobium; species Mesorhizobium sp. M7A.F.Ca.CA.002.04.1.1. The sequence continues at coordinate 2,453 of NZ_RZPL01000083.1, forward strand.
ATCGGAACAGCACTGCTGATCTATGCTGGCCAGGATAACGCGGACAGGCCGGCACCTGTCGCCACTCGCGTGCTTCGGTTGGCGCCGCTGGTCTGGGTCGGCCTGATTTCCTATTCGCTTTACCTCGTCCACTGGCCAATCAACTCGTTCGTCCATTATCTCTCGCTGAAGACCGTCGGTGTGCCAACGATTGTCGCGATGACGGTGGCCAGTTTCGCCCTGGCGGCATTCTCCTGGAAATATGTCGAGCAGCCCTTCCGCCAGAAACGAGCCTATACCGCACCGCTGCCTATCTTCGCTTTTTCGGCGACGGCCATCGCGCTGCTGTGCGCCGGTGGTTTGGCCGGTGCACTGGGCAACGGTTTCCCGCAACGGTTCCCGGACTTCTCGACCGAACGTATCCGGGTCGGCGACTGGCGCAACGGCATCTGCTTCAACGAAAACGGGACCCGCATCGAAGACTGGAATCTCGCCGACTGCACCCGTACAACGGGCTTTGCCACCAATGTGCTGCTGTGGGGCGATTCTTTCGCTGCCCATTATGTATCGGGACTTGAGCCCAACGCCCAGAAAATCCAGGCCAATGTCATCCAATACACCTATGCCGGCTGTCCGCCCGACCTGACCTATTTTTCCTATGCTCGGCCCGCCTGCACCCGCTTCAACGAACGGGCCTTGTCGATCATTCGCGACGCAAACATCCAGGCGGTGATCCTGAGCGGCCGATGGACCGACTACCAGGCCAGGGGCTTCGCCGGCCTGCAGAAGACGATCGACCGGCTTCGCGAGATGGGGGTCAAGGTCTATACCGTCGGCCAGTCTCCGGAATTCATCGCCGACGTCCAGAAGATCGCTTTCTTGGTGAAGCGGGAGCATGCCGGAACCACATCCTGGCCTATGGCTATGGATCCGGGCATCAACGCACGGGTTCTGCCGTTCACCAAAGGGGCCGATTTCATAGATCCGCTGACGTATCTGTGCGACTCGGCCGGTTGTTCATACGCCGACGCCAAGACCAATGAATTTCTCTACTTCGACTATGGCCACTTCTCTTCCGCCGGCGCGACGCTGGCCATCTCGAAATACTGGCCAAGTTTCGCCACCAGCGACAAGGCCGCGAAGGCAAACCGGCAATTCACGGCCGCAGGCGCGCCGTGATCCGCAGCACGACGGCGTCGTGCCGAAACGGACCGCTTTGCGATTGCCCGAAGGCCAACCCTCATGCTAACGAGGGCGCACGCGGGTATGATGTAATGGTAGCTTGTCAGCTTCCCAAGCTGAACGCGCGGGTTCGATTCCCGCTACCCGCTCCAGCCTAAGGCGTCAGAACCATTTCAGCGCCTGCCTGTTCGTCGAACACAACCGAGCAGCCTCTCGCCAGCGCCACCGTTGCGAGGGCGTTTGCCGCCGCGTCATCCGATGAAACGAAGTCGCCGGTCAACACCCGCAATTCTTCCACGCCTTCAGCCATGGACACGAAATTGCCGACCGATCGATCGTGCTTGCAGGCCTCGATCACGCAAAGCAGGTCGATGATTTCGAAGCTGCGCATGTTCAGCCTCCAGAAGAAATCGTCCCTTGCAAGATCATGAACGCATCGGCGGGAAATAATGTTCCCAGTTCGCTTTCGCTGGCCTCGGCCTGGCGGCGCTTTCGCCGGAGAAGCTTACCTGATCCAGCCATCATCCCACTTCCCTCAGAATGAAGTCGTGCAGCATCTTGGCGGCCGGCGACAGCGCGCGATTCCTCACCGTGATCAGGCTGTAGGGCCTGACCTCGATGTCGAATTCGGTCTGGACGACGTCGATGGCGCCGGCCAGCCCGTCAGGGTTCTGGATGAATTTCGCCACCTGGACAGAGACCGGTGCGATGGCATCGGATTGCGCGACCATGACCAGGGTCAGGAGCAGCGAACTGGTGTTCAGGATACGGTCCGGCAAAGCGATGTTGCGGTTGAGGAAGTTGCTCTCCATCGCCTGGCGCAAGGGCGAGCCGCCCGACTGGAAGACCCAGTCATAGGCGGCGGTGTCTTCCAGCCGCACCACGCTGCCCCTGGTGAGCGGGTGGCCACGGCGCACGATCAGGCAGGCTTTCTCGACGCCGATGACGCGCGACTCGAACAGCCGCGGATTGAGGTCGTCCGGGATGCGCGCGATGATGAAGTCATGGCGCGTGGCGATCAGCTCGCGTGCCAGCACATTGGAGGTCTCGACCTGCATGGTGATCTCGATGCGCGGATAGATGCGGCGGATTTCACGAATTGCCGGCACCGCCAGCTCGATTGCCGGCGCGGTCACGGCACCCAGGAAAACCGAACCACCCTTGCCCGCCTTGAGCTCGGAAATCTCGCGGTCGACCTCGCGCATCTCCAGCAGGATCGAGCGCGCGCGCCTGGCCAAAGCCTTGCCGTATGGCGTCAAGGTGATGCCGCGCGGCAGCCTCTCGCACAGCTTGACCTCCAGCACCGCCTCCATCTCCGCGATCATGCGCGAGGCCGCCGGCTGCGAAATGTTCAGAACCTGGGCTGCCGCGCTGACCCGGCCATGGTCGTCGAGCGCGACGATCATGCGCATGTGACGCAGACTGAGACCGCTGCGCAGCAGGGTTTCGCCATCGCCCGGTGCTTCTCTGTAACCATCTGAAGCTGTTGTCGGATTCGCTGGCCGCGCCATCGCTTTCCCTGCCTTCTGCTCGTGTACGACCGACATCGGGGTCAGCCCGTCACGTCGCAATACATATACCAACCATGATATAGCAACCATCAAAGATCGCATTTGACAGTTATGGCAAAGACCCACACCCTCCGCGCGTTCCAAGACGTGACGGTCGCCGACGAGAAAAATCGTATCGATTGAATCAGCGTCTCGGGGCCATGGGAGGATACCGGAGATCGATATGACGGCAGCGGTGCCTTGGCGCTTCTGCACGATTGCGCGGCCCGCGACCCCCGGGGTGCCGCGTCCATCAAACAGGGAGAGTTAAAGTGAAAATCATCAAGACACTGGCCGCCGTCGCGGCCCTTGGCATCGCTGCCATGACCTACTCGGCGCACGCAGCCGACAAGGGTCTCGTCGGCGTGCTGATGCCGACCAAGACCTCGCAGCGCTGGATCAATGACGGCGATGCCGTCAAGTCCCAGCTCGAGGCTCTCGGCTACACCGTCGACCTGCAATACGCGCAGGACGACATCCCCAACCAGCTCAGCCAGCTGGAAAACGAAATCACCAAAGGCCCGAAGGCGCTGATCATCGCTTCTATCGACGGCACCACCCTGTCGGATGCTCTGCAGAAGGCCGCTGACGCGGGCGTCGTCGTCGTCGCCTATGACCGCCTGATCAAGAAGACCGCCAATGTCGACTACTACACCACCTTCGACAATTTCGGCGTCGGCGTGATCCAGGCGAATTCGCTGGTCAAGGGCCTCAAGGAACGCTTCCCGAACACCAAGCCGTGGAACGTCGAACTGTTCGGCGGCTCGCCCGACGACAACAACGCCTTCTTCTTCTACAATGGCGCCATCTCCGTCCTGCAGCCGCTGATCGACGACGGCTCGATCAAGATCAAGTCCGGCCAGACCGGCATGGACAAGGTCGGCACGCTGCGTTGGCTCGCCGCCACCGCCCAGGCACGCATGGACAATCTGCTGTCGGCCAACTATTCGGATGGCAGCCGCGTCGATGGCGTTCTTTCGCCCTATGACGGCCTGTCGCGCGGCATCACCGCCTCGCTGCGCGCCGTCGGCTACGGCACCGAGGCTCAGCCTTGGCCAATCGTGACCGGTCAGGACGCTGAGACCGCTTCGGTCAAGCTGATCATCTCGGGCGAGCAGTACTCGACCGTGTTCAAGGACACCCGCGAACTGGCCAAGGCCACCGTCGAGCTCGTCGACAAGGTGCTCTCGGGCGGCAAGCCGGACGGACTCGATGAAAAGACCTACAACAACGACGTCAAGGTCGTTCCCTCGATCCTGTTGACGCCGCATGAAGTCGACAAGTCGAACTACCAGGCGCTGGTCGTCGACTCCGGCTACATCAAGGCCGACGAACTGAAGTAATCCCGGTTACAAAGTCAGGGGGTCCTGCGCAACGCAGGGCCCCTTTTCGTTCACCAGCGAGCCCGGTATTGTCACCGACCTCGCCGGCAATATTTGCCGAGCTCTCAAGGAGCGGTAGTCCCCATGGCCCCGACGATTTTGGAGATGCGCGACATCACCAAGACGTTTCCCGGCGTGAAGGCGCTGTCGAACGTCAATCTCAGCGTCGAGGAAGGCGAGATCCACGCCGTGGTCGGCGAAAACGGCGCCGGCAAGTCGACGCTGATGAAGGTGCTGTCGGGCGTCTATCCCTCCGGCACCTATGACGGCCAGATCATCTTCCAAGGCCAGGAATGCCAGTTCAAGGGCATCCAGGACAGCGAACACAAGGGTATCGTCATCATCCACCAGGAGCTAGCGCTGGTGCCGATGCTGTCGATCGCCGAAAACATCTTCCTCGGCAACGAGCACGCGAAATTCGGCGTCATCGACTGGGACGCCAACGAGGAGCGCACCAGTGCGCTGTTGAAGAAGGTGGGCCTTAAGGAGGACCCCAAGACGCTGATCACCAATATCGGCGTCGGCAAGCAGCAGCTGGTCGAGATCGCCAAGGCGCTGAGCAAGGAGGTCAAGCTCCTGATCCTCGATGAGCCTACGGCATCGCTCAGCGAAAAGGACAGCCAGGCGCTGCTTGACCTGCTGCTCGAATTCAAGCGGCAAGGCATGACCTCGATCCTGATCTCGCACAAGCTCAACGAGATCAACCGGGTCGCCGACAAGGTGACGGTGATCCGTGACGGGCGCACCATCGAGACGCTGGCCAAGAAGGACATCTCCGAAGACCGCATCATCACCTCGATGGTCGGTCGTTCCCTCGACGACCGCTATCCGCCGCGCGAGCCTGATATCGGCGAGATCGTGTTCGAGGTGAAGAACTGGTCGGTCTATCACCCGCTCCATGCCGAGCGGCAGGTGATCAAGGGTATCGACATCAATGTGCGCGAGGGCGAAGTGGTGGGCATTGCCGGGCTGATGGGCGCCGGCCGCACCGAATTCGCCATGAGCCTGTTCGGCCGCTCCTACGGCCGCCGCATCACAGGCGAGGTGCTGCTCAAGGGCAAGCCGATCGATGTGTCCTCGGTAAGCAAGGCGGTCCAACACGGCATCGCCTACGTCACCGAGGATCGCAAGACCTACGGGCTCAACCTCATCGACCATATCAAGCACAACATCACGCTGGCCAATCTCGGCGGCGTGGCCCGCCACAGCGTGATCGACGACATGCGCGAGCTCGCCGTTGCCAACGACTATCGCAAGAAGACCAATATCCGCGCTTCCAGCGTCTATCAGTTGACCGGCAATCTTTCCGGCGGCAACCAGCAGAAGGTGGTGCTGTCGAAATGGCTGTTCGCCGACCCGGACGTGCTGATCCTCGACGAGCCGACACGCGGCATCGATGTCGGCGCCAAGTACGAAATCTACACGATCATCGCGCGACTCGCCTCGGAGGGTAAGGCGATCGTGGTCATCTCGTCGGAAATGCCGGAATTGCTCGGCATCACCGACCGCATCTACGTCATGAACGAAGGGCGCATCGTGGGCGAAATGCCCGCCGCGGAAGCAAGCCAGGAAAAAATAATGCGCGCCATCGTTCGTGGAGAAGGAAAAGCAGCATGAGCACCGAAAGCGCCCCCGCCCCGCACGGCAATGTCGCCGAAGAGCAGCGCGCACGCATCGCCGTCTCGGCGCTGGCCACGAACCTGCGCGAATACGGCCTGATCATCGCGCTGATCGTCATCATGCTGTTTTTCCAGTTCACCACGTCGGGAACGCTGTTCAAGCCGGTGAACCTGAGCAACCTGGTGCAGCAGAACTCGTTCATCATCGTGATGGCGCTGGGCATGCTGCTGGTGATCGTTTCCGGCTATATCGACCTCAGCGTCGGATCGGTCGCCGGTTTCATCGGCGCGCTGGCGGCAAACATGATGGTCATCTGGCAACTTGGACCGCTCAGCAATCCGCTGGTGGTTTCGATCATCTGCCTCGTCGTGGGCGGCCTGATCGGGGCGGCGCAAGGCTACTGGATCGCCTATCACAGAATACCGAGCTTCATCGTGACACTGGCCGGCATGCTGATCTTCCGCGGCATCTGCCAGGCGCTGCTGGGCGGCGGATCCTCGGTCGGTCCGCTTCCCGACGACTTCAAAATGCTCAGCTCGGGCTTCATCCCGGATGTCATCGGCCCGCTGACGCTGATCCCGCCGACGGTGAACGCGGCCGGCAAGACCATCATGGGCAGCGGCCTGACGCTGCACATGACGACGATCGTGCTGGGCCTGATCGCCGTGCTGGCCTATGCCTATTTCGGGGTGAGGACGCGTCGCAAGCGCGAACGCCATGGCTATGAGGCCGAGCCCTTTGCCCTGTTCGTCGTCAAGACGCTGGTCGCCAGCGCCCTGGCGCTGTTCCTGGTCTATGAGTTCGCCAGCTACAGAGGCCTGCCGGTCGTGCTGCTCGTCATGGGCGTGCTGATCTCGCTGTTCGTCTTCGTCACCAAGCGCATGACCATCGGCCGCCGTATCTACGCCATGGGCGGCAATGCCAAGGCCGCGCAGCTGTCAGGCATCAACACCGAGCGGCTGACGCTGATGGTGTTCATCAATATGGGCGTGCTGTCGGCGCTCGGCGGCCTGATCATCGCGGCGCGACTGGGACAGGCGGTGCCGGCCGCGGGCCTCGGCAGCGAGCTCGACGTCATCGCCGCCGTCTTCATCGGCGGCGCCTCGGCGATGGGCGGCGTCGGTCAGGTCATCGGCGCGGTGGTCGGCGGCTTCATCATGGGCGTGATGAACAACGGCATGTCGATCATGGGCGTCAATGTCGACTGGCAGCAGGTGGTCAAAGGCCTGGTGCTGCTCGGCGCCGTGATCTTCGACGTCTACAACAAGAACAAGGCTTGAACGGACTTAAGAGCAATTCCAGGAAAAGTGTGAAACGGTTTTCCGCCCGGAATTGCGCCAAGACAATGAGTTAGAGCGGTTCGCCGTTTCCGTGAAACGGTGAACTGCTCTGATCGAGGAAAGCAGGAGGCATACGATCGCGACGCTGCCGGCAACCCGCCGGTAACAGAAGTCCCTGAGGGACCAGGCCCGCGAGCGCAATCCGAACTGAGAATTTAAACCGTGGCATGGACGAGGTCCCGGCCGCGCTGAGCAAGGTTTGCCGTTTTGGCAGCCCTGCCAAGGCAAATGAGAGAGGATTCATCATGCTGATCTCCCAGATCCTTGACGACGCCGAGACCATCCGCGTCGTCGCCCGCAATGGCGGCAAGACCCGGATCATCAATGGCGCCCGCAGCGTCTATTCGCTGGCGATGGAGGCCGCCCGCACCGGCGTCGGCCTCGTCGCGCTGATCGAACGCAAGGGGCTTGGCGAGACGGTCGATCTCGAGGCCGCTTACAAGAAGGGGCGGCTGCTGTCGCCGATCAATCACCCCGATCCGGCGCATCTGCACCTGACCGGCACCGGGCTGACGCATCTCGGCTCCGCCGCGACGCGCGATTCCATGCACAAGAAGCTGAGCGCCGACGGCGAGGAGCAGCTCACCGATTCCATGAAGATGTTCCGCATGGGGCTGGAGGGCGGCAAGCCGGCGAAAGGCCAGATCGGCGTGCAGCCGGAATGGTTCTACAAAGGCAACGGCACGATGGCGGTGGCACCAGGCGCCGCACTCCTGTCACCGGCCTTTGCCAAGGACGCCGGCGAAGAGCCCGAGGTCGCCGGCATCTACGTCATCGGCGACGACGGCGCACCTTTCCGCGTCGGCTTCACGCTGTCGAACGAGTTTTCCGACCACGTCACCGAGCGCGTGAACTATCTGTTCCTCGCGCATTCCAAGCTGCGCAACGCCTCGTTCGGGCCGGAGATCCTGATCGGCGACCTGCCGTCCGACATCCGCGGCACCTCGCGCATCGTGCGCGACAGCGAGGTGCTGTGGGAAAAGCCGTTCCTGTCCGGCGAAGCGAACATGTCGCACACCATCGCCAATCTCGAACATCATCATTTCAAATACGCGGCCTTCCGCCAGCCGGGTGACGTGCATGTGCACATGTTCGGCACGGCGACGCTGTCCTTCGCCGACGGCATCACGACCGAGGCCGGCGATGTCTTCGAGATCGAGGCCGGGGATTTCGGCCTGCCGCTGCGCAACCCGCTCGAGATCGAGCAGCCGGTGAAGGTGGCTGTGAAGGCGCTTTGAGAGCGCGCCTTTTCCTTCTCCCCAAGTGGGAGGTGGATCGGCGCGTTAGCGCCGAGACGGATGAGGGGTGTTCCAGCGGAGTGAAACGTTGGCGTTCCCTGGAACACCCCTCATCCGTCGCCTCCGGCGACACCTTCTCCCACAAGGGGAGAAGGAAAAGGCGCCTCTGCCTCAATAAATATCGAAGTCGAAATACTTGGCCTGGATCTTCTTGTAGGTGCCGTCGGCAACGATCGCGTCGATGGCCGCGTTGAGCTTGTCGCGCAGGGCCGTGTCGTCCAGGCGCACGGCGATGCCGGCCTGGGTCTCGGTGCCCTTGACGTCGCCGACCAGCTTGCAGCAGCCGTCGCTTGCCTTCTTCAGCCAATCCATCAGCACGAACTTGTCCGAGATCACGGCGTCAAGACGACCGTTGGTCAGGTCGGTGATCGCCTCTTCCTGGGTGGGATAGAGTTTGGCCTCCGCGCCCGCCTTGCCATATTCATTCTGGGCATAGTCGGCCTGCGTGGTCGAAGCCTGGGCACCGACCGTCTTGCCGGCAAGGGCCGCCGGTTCGGTCGAGGTGAGATCGGTGTCCTTCGGCGCCACCAGAGCCAGCGGTGTCGTATAATATTTGTTGGTGAAGGCGACCTGCTTCTTGCGCTCCTCGGTGATGCTCATCGAGGCGATGATGGCGTCGAACTTCTTGGCCTGCAAAGCGGGAATGATGCCGTCCCAGTCCTGGGTAACGATCTCGCATTCGACCTTCATCTGCGCGCACAGCGCATTGGCGATGTCGATGTCGAAGCCTTCGACCTTGCCGTCGGCGGTAATGGTGTTGAACGGCGGATAGGCGCCCTCGGTGCCGATCTTGATTTTCTCCGCCGCCTGCACCGACAGAGAGCCGGCCAGTGTTGCCAGCATGGCAGCGCCCGCCGCCGATATGACCCATTTCGAAAATCGCATTTTCTTGGTTCCCCTTGAACGCCGCCAGCTTGACGGGCGGCAAGGCAGCCAAGCATGGCGAGCCGGTACAGGCAAGTATTTTGCCTTGGGGCAATGAGGGTCAGCGCGCGGCGCGGAAATGCTTGGACAGCTTCAGGCCCTGCGCCTGGTAGTTGGAGCCGAGATCGGTGCCGTAGAGCGCCTGCGGCC
>NZ_RZPL01000840.1:0-2275 GCF_004022805.1 Mesorhizobium sp. M7A.F.Ca.CA.002.04.1.1
TTGCACAAGGTCCATCACGTCAAGATGCTGGCGACGCTTGCCGACGATCCACGGCGGTCGCGCGCCATCATCGGCGGCCGCAACATCCATGACGGCTTCCTGTTCCACCAGCCGATCGATCTGTCGCGCTATCCAGACCTTGAGCAATACGGCAAGACCGACGGGTTGTCGCTGAACTACTATTCGAACTGGAGCGACTTCGACATCGAGTTCGCCGATCCGGCCACGGTCGAGACCCTTGCCGCGCATCTTTCGACAGTGTGGCTGCGCGACGCCGACACCAATCTGGCGCGCCCCTTCTCCATTCCGGTCCGGTCCGACGGCGCCCGTCCTTCAGGCACGGCACGACACTTCATTTCGGTGCCTTACGAGGATGGCCATGCGCTGGAGGACTATTTCGTCGAGTTGGTCGACGCCGCCCAGCACCATATCCAGATCGTTAATCCCTACCTCAACCTGACGCCCAAGCTTGCCCAGGCTGTTGACCGGGCGCTCGCCCGCGGCGTCAGGATCGACATTGTCGGCCGCATCGATCTCAAGGGCGATATCGGCGGCAAGTTTCTCACCGCGCTCAACAAGCTGTTTGTCGAGAAATATGGCGATCGCATCAACATCCGCGAGTTCAAGGCGCCTGACGTGGTGCTGCATTCCAAGATCATGATGATCGACGAAAGGCTGGTCGCCATCTCGTCGGTCAACCTCAACAACCGCAGCTTCTTCCACGACAGTGAGAACGGCATGATGGTGCTCGATCCGGCCTTCTACACCAGGATGAAGCCGATCTATGACGACTATGTCGCCCACTCCAAACCGGTCGCCACCAATGTGACGATCCCGTGGGCCTACCGGCTGCTTTTCGACGAGGACTGGGTCCGGCAGGCGTTCTGACTCTCTAGCGCAGATAGCGCTCCTGCGCGAGGTCGCGGACGTCGATGTCAGGCACCCGGTTGGAGATGATGTCGGCCAGCACCTTGCCCGAGCCGCAAGCCATGGTCCAGCCGAGCGTGCCGTGGCCGGTGTTGAGATAGAGATTGGAAAGCTCGGTGCGGCCGATCAGCGGCGGACCATCCGGCGTCATCGGCCGCAGCCCGCACCAGAACGTCGCGTCCCGCATCGCGCCGGCGCCAGGAAAGAGATCGCCGACCGAGTGTTCCAGCGTGCGCCGCCGCGATTCGTGCAGCCTGAGGTCGAAGCCGGAAATCTCGGCCGTACCGCCAACCCGGATGCGGTCGCCAAGCCGGGTGATCGCCACCTTGTAGGTCTCGTCCATCACCGTCGAGACCGGCGCCGCCGCCGCGTCCTTGATCGGCACGGTGATCGAATAGCCCTTGACCGGATAGACCGGGATCGGCCGCTTCACTCGGCGCATGAAACCCGCCGAATAACTGCCCAGCGCCATCACATAGGCGTCGGCGGTCTTCCAGCCCTTGCTGGTGCTGAGATTGGCAATGCGGTTGCGGCTGCGGATGACGCGCCAGATCGTCACGTCGTACTCGAACTTGACGCCACGGGCCACACAGAGTTCGGCCAGCCTGTCGGTGAACATCTTGCAGTCGCCGGTCTCGTCGTGCGGCAGCCTGAGGCCGCCGACGAACTTTTCGCGCACCCCGGCAAGGCCAGGCTCAGCCGCGATGCAACCGTCCTGGTCGAGGATCTCGTAAGGCACGCCATACTTCTTCAGCACCTCGACATCGCCGCCGGTGCCGTCAAGCTGCTTTTGCGTCCGGAACAGCTGCAGCGTGCCCTGGGTCCGCTCGTCATAGGCGATGCCGGTCGCTTCGCGCAGCGCCTTGAGCGTATCGCGGCTGTATTCGGCCAGCGGCACCATGCGCGCCTTGTTGATCGCATAGCGCTCGGCCGTGCAGTTGCGCAGCATCTTGATGAGCCATGTCCACATATGCGGATCGAAGGCCGGCCGCACCACCAGCGGGCCATGCTTCATCAGCAGCCATTTGATCGCCTTCAGCGGAATGCCGGGCCCGGCCCAGGGCGAGGCGTAGCCGGGCGAAATTTCGCCGGCATTGGCGAAGCTGGTTTCCAGCGCCGGGCCTTTCTGGCGGTCGAGAACCGTCACCTCGTGGCCGGCCTCGGCGAGAAAGTACGCCGTGGTCACTCCGATGACGCCGCCGCCCAGCACCATGATCTTCATCGTTTACTCCTTGCCGCGTCGCACGCCCTTGAGGACGCCTGGACGCGGCGCATTCCGATTTGCGCATGATCCCCGGCGAAAATCGATGCCGATTTTCGAGATCATGCAGTGTTGCCTGTTCACGCC
>NZ_RZPL01000841.1:0-2274 GCF_004022805.1 Mesorhizobium sp. M7A.F.Ca.CA.002.04.1.1
CGCCAAGATCGTGCGCGAATGTTGGCGCGACACGCTGGGGCTTGGTCGCGATCAAACGCTGGCGGCGGCCTATTGGCGGCGTGGCTCTGCCGGATTGATGGCGGGGTGAACTCTGATGATCGGCCCGCGGTCTTTGCCGATGCCGATATCAATTTGATCACCGGAGACAAGGTTCGAAATATCGCACACCACCAGCGGCATGCGGATGTCATAAAGAAATTCGGCAACGATGGCACCGACCGCCAGGATCGGGTCCGGCCGCTCCAGAAGAATACCGGCCGGCGCCGTGCCCCTGCGGATCGCCTCGGCCAGGACCGAGGATGAAGACGACGAGCCGCGCCCGCTCGGCATGACCAAAATCCTGCCAGCGACATTTCGGCCGAGGCCGGGGTGCGAATGGTCTGTTATCTCGCCGGTCTCGGCATCGATACCGCCCCAGAAGCTGAGCGGTTGCGAAAACACCAGCGCCTGACCCTCAGCGTCACCGGCCAGCTGGAAAGTGCCGGTTCGTTCCACCGGTCGCGTCATGACGCGCTCCGCACAACATGCCCGGCCGCAGCAGAGCGGATGCAATCCCGCATCTCGGCGAAGGCGACGGACACACCGATATTGCCGGGTGCGTAGTGCGCCCATTTGCCGGAATTGGTCATCACCACGCCATCGAGGCGTTCCAGGATCGATGTGACATAGGTGCAGGTATCGGCGACCGGGATCAGGCCGAACGCCTCCATACCGGCCAGCGCGCCCTCCTCCTGCAATCGCGTCAGCGTCGCGCGGCCGGTGTTGACATAGATCGGAATGCGCCTACCCGGTGCTGCCTCGCGCAGCAACGGCAACAGTCGCATCCATTCCTCATGCGAAAAATGCGGCGTGCCGAGCGACACGGCCGCCAGCGGCGCGCCATCGGGCACGGTCGATAGCCTGGCCAGCGCATGATCGATGTCGGCGCGGCTGATGCGGATCGTCTCGTCAGGCGCATGACCCTGGAACGCCTCGTCGAGCGTCATCGCTTCCGGCGTGATGCCGACCGCATGGAACAGCGCCACAGCACCCGTCGTTGCCGCCGCCGCGCCCAACGCCTTCAGCTGGTCCTCGTCGCGCGGTTGCGGCAGGCCGGCAATCACCGGAATGCGGTCGCCGCTCGCCTGCCCGATGACAAGTCCGATGCCGACGAACAGGCTGTCGCTCGGCTCGGGGTCGGCAAAGGCCAGTTCGAACAAGATCCGGCCGCGCCGGTTCTCGCTCAGATGCAGACCCCAGGCCGGCGCGCGCCCGGTCATGGCGCAGCACAGATCGATGAAATCGCCATAGCGGTTGGTGCGCGCGCCAATCACCGAATTGGCAAAGACGATGGCGTTGGACTCACCCCAGGCGATCTGCTGCCCAAAGCTCGGCCGGAAGCGCGTCTGGTAGGGCGCGCAGGTGAATGTCGCCTGGCAGCCGAGCTCCATATGCGCCTTCATCAACCGTCGCGCCGGCACCTCTTCGGCCGCCGGCAATTTCACCATGCCGGGATGGATGAGATCGAACGACCCGACATTCAGCGTCGTCGGCACCTGCACGCGGCCGCCACCTTCGACCAGCCGCTCGACGAAATCGAGACCGGCCTTGCCATGGTAGAGACAACCATCGATATGCGCGCCGGCAATGTCGAGCAGACGACCTGCCCCGATCGCATTGGAAAAGGCGACCAGGATTTTCATGGCAGCAGCCGCTGACAGGCCATGCTCGCCGTCGAGCATGGATCGGTCGCGTGCAGTCAGTTCCAGGGTCATCGGTATGCTCCGGGTCGTGCCCGTCTATGCTGTCCCTGATTGCGGACGGTCTGGCAAGACCCGGTGAGGATCAGTTCGCCGCGATCAACACCGTGCTTTCAGGCGACCAGCGCAGCACGACATCCTGACCTTCTGCCAGCCGTTCCATGCCGGTATTCTGCACAATCACTTTCAACGTCTGACCAGCACGCTCGACGAAATAGGTGCTGTTGCTGCCGGCGAAGATGCGCTTGGAAACCTGTCCCTTGAGCATGTTGGCGTTGCCATCCGGTGCTCCGGCATCCCTGGCGATGCGGATGCGTTCGGGCCGCACGGCACAGCTCGCCTTGGCGCCGGCGGCAAGCTTGGCACCCACACCAGCGGCAATCGCCGTTCCGTCCGCCAGCCGGATGCCATCGCCCGTGCTGTCGCCGCGAAAAATGTTGGCGTCGCCGAGGAAGGTGGCGGCGAACTCGCTCTTCGGCCTGTTATAGATCTCCTCCGGCGGCCCCTCCTGCAC
>NZ_RZPL01000842.1:0-2274 GCF_004022805.1 Mesorhizobium sp. M7A.F.Ca.CA.002.04.1.1
ACCCGCCGCATCGAGGTGGAGGCATTCTTGTCCGCTCGCCCGGAGGCGGCGGCGCGCGTGATGTCGGATCTCAGGACCCGCGATGAACTGCGCGTGGCGCTTGCCGGCTCCAAAGGTATGGCACGGCCCGCGACCGCCGATGCCGCGCGGCGGCTGGAGAGGGGGCTTGCCCGCGGCCGCATCTTCGGTGTGCTGCAGCGCGCCGCGGTGGTTGCTGTCTTCGTCGCCGCCGGGTGGCTGGCGAACGGTATCATCGGGCCGATGTCGGTGACCAAGGTCGTCGCCTCGCCGCAGCCGCCCGCCTATGTCGACGACGCAGTGCGGGCCCACAGGACCACGCTGGTGCGCGAGAGCATGCCGTCGCAGCCCGAGGCGCCCAACTACAACGCCGGCGAGATTCGCGCCGCGACCGCCATCGTCATGCCGTCGCTGCCCAAGGATTGGAAGGTCCGCGACGTGCAGATCTATCCGTCCCGCTTTGGTCCGAGCGTCGAGATGGCGGTCGAGACGAAAGACATGGGGCTGGTGTCGCTGTTTGCGATCCGGCCTGGAACCTTCGACGTCGTCAAGCCGACGATCGCGCCCTCGGGCGACATCTCATCGGCCTATTTCCAGATCGGCGATGTGGCTTATGCGGTGGTCGGACGAAGCGAGGTCCACGACCTCGACCGCGCCGCAGAGACGCTCGCCAAGACGCTCTACTGATCGATCCACAAAGGAGAACGCAAATGAACACCCCCAATCTGGGATATCGCGTCGCCGCCGGCGCCCAAACCGGAGCCGTCTTCGACGAGGGCCTGCGCCAGCATATGCTGCGCGTCTACAACTACATGGGTGTCGGCCTGGTGGTCACCGGCCTCGTCGCCTTCATGATCTCATCGACGCCGGCGCTCTACGTGCCGATCTTCTCCAGCCCGCTGAAATGGGTGGTGATGCTGGCACCGCTCGCCTTCGTCATGCTGTTCTCGTTCAAGATGCAGACCATGTCCGCGGCGAATGCCCAGGCGATGTTCTGGGCCTTCTGCGCGGTCATGGGCCTCTCGCTCGCCTCCGTGTTTCTGGTGTTCACCGGAACCAGCATCGCGCGCACCTTCTTCATCGCAGCCACCATGTTCGGCGCCACCAGCCTGTACGGCTACACGACAAAGCGCGACCTGACCCAGTTCTCGTCGTTCCTGATCATGGGCCTGATCGGCGTGGTGATCGCCAGCATCGTCAACATCTTCCTCGGCTCGACCGCGCTGCAGTTCGCCATCTCGGTGATCGGCATCGCCGTGTTCATCGGCCTGACCGCCTGGGACACGCAGACGATCAAGGAACAGTATGCCGAGAATTTCGACGCGGAATCGCGCCAGAAACTTGCCGTCTTCGGCGCCTTCTCGCTCTATCTGAACTTCATCAACATCTTCCAGCTGCTGCTGAATTTCACCGGCGAACGCGAATAACGACTATCCGCTGTGGGCAAGAGCGAGGGTTATTGCTCTTGATGCGGAGAGGTGGCCGGAGGGAGATCCTCCGGCCACAATTCGTTCCTGCAGAACCAGGCTGCACCTTGAGTCCCGAAGCGCTTTTGCTAGTCTGCCCACCGCGCCGGCCTTCAACAACGACCCGCGAGGAAATGTGGCACAGGACAGCCAAACGCTTCATGGCGACGGTATCTCGGCGACCATCGTTGCGCAGGGCGCCGAACTGATTTCGCTGCAAGATGTGCGCGGATTCGAATTCCTGTGGCAGGCGGGGCCGGAATGGCGGCGTCACTCGCCGGTGCTGTTCCCGATCGTAGGGCGGCTGGCGGGCGATCATCTGCGCCATCGCGGCCGGACCTATCCAATGACGCAGCACGGGTTCGCGCGCGACAAGCCGTTTGCCTGGGCGCGGAAGGGACCGCGATCCTGCACGCTGGTGCTTGCCGACGACGCCGACACCCGGGCGCGCTATCCGTTCGCCTTTCGGCTTGAAGTGACCTACACGCTGGTCCGCCAGCAGCTTGATGTGACTTTCGACATCACCAACACCGGCGATGAGCCGCTGCCGGCATCGATCGGGGCGCACCCGGCATTCAATTGGCCCTTGCAGCCGGATCTGGCCAAGACGGATTACCGGCTGATCTTTGCCCACGATGAACCGGCGCCGATCCGCCGCCTTAAGGACGGACTGCTGCTGAAAACGCCGCAGCCGACGCCTGTCGAAGGCAACATACTCCCGCTCTCCGAGCGGTTGTTCGACGAGGACGCGGTGATCATGGACCAGCCCGCCAGCTCCAGCGTGCGTTAT
>NZ_RZPL01000843.1:0-2271 GCF_004022805.1 Mesorhizobium sp. M7A.F.Ca.CA.002.04.1.1
GCTCCGCTATGGTGATAGACGCCCATGCGCCAAAAGCCAAGGAATTCCCGGTGACTGACTGGGCTGCAACAGGGAAGGCCGGAAGCCGCTTGAAAGCGTGCTTCCGGCCTCTGTCGATCCGGGAGGAAGGGACGTTACACCCGGTCGGCCTCGTTGCGGTGCCTGTTGTGCAATCGGCGCCGCCAGTCCTTGATCCTGGAATGGACTTTAGCGCCGGCTGCCTGAACGCGCGCCGAAGTGCCGGTTCATCTGCCGTTCATCAAGGGTCCGGCCGCCGTGGCTTTTGCCGCCAGGTGAAATCTTGAAATGCTTTCCAGCGCTCCCCAAATGTCTCGTGCGGTCGCCAATGTAGGGGCCGCTGGCCCACCCGAAACGCCGCTCAAGGGTTTCGCACCGGCCATACGCAAACCATGTTGCTCAACAGGAGAACACCTCATGCGTCACGTTGATTTTTCCCCGCTTTATCGCTCGACCGTCGGCTTCGATCGTCTGTTCACGATGCTCGATTCGCTTGCGCAGCCGGATGGCGCGCAGACCTACCCGCCCTACAACATCGAGCGCACCGGTGAGGATTCCTACCGGATCTCGATGGCGGTTGCCGGCTTCTCTGACGAGGAAATCTCGATCGAAGCCCATCGCAACGTGCTGACCGTGAAGGGTGAGCGCAAGGACGAGGGCACCGGCGAAGGCTCTGAACTGCTCTATCGCGGCATTGCCTCGAGAGCCTTCGAACGCCGCTTCCAGCTTGCCGACCACGTCGAAGTTGTCGGTGCTTCGCTGAAGAACGGCCTGCTGTTCGTCGACCTCAAGCGCAACATCCCCGAGGAGCTGAAGCCGCGCAAGATCGCGATTACGGCATCTTCGGCCAAGGCCAAGCAGATCGAGGCCAAGACCGCTGCCTAAAGTACAAGTCTCCTCCCGAGACGGAAGCGGCGCCGAAAGGCGCCGCTTTTTTGTTATCGGGGATTTCGGTATCAGGCGATCAGCTGGCCAAAACGGTCGACCTCATCGGCCGTCGTCGCGAAGCTGGTGACGAAGCGATACAGCAACTCGTCCTCGCTGATGTGGCCGTCAAAGCCGTGCGGCTTGTGCCAATCATAGAACGCCGCACCCGCTGCCTGCAGCTTTTCAGCTTCGGCTTTCTTGATCACTGCGAAAACCTCGTTTGCCTGCGGCAGCCATGCCAGTTTTGCCGTGGCCGAATCCTCGATCGCGGCGGCAAGGCGTGCGGCCATGGCGTTGGCGTGGCGGGCGGTGTCCAGCCACAATCCGTCTTTGAAATAGGCCTCGAACTGCGCCGCGACGAAGCGCGATTTCGAAAACAGCTGGGCGGCGCGCTTGCGCAGGAACGCCAATTCCCTGGCACGATCAAGATCGAACAGCACGATCGCTTCGGCGCACCAGCAGCCATTCTTGGTGCCGCCGAAGGACAGGATGTCGACGCCGCGTTTCCAGGTCATTTCGGCTGGCGACGTGTCGAGCGCGACCAGCGCATTGGCAAAGCGGGCGCCGTCCATGTGCAAGGGCACCGAATATCGTTTGGCGATCGCCGCGATCGTCTCGATCTCATCCAGGCCGTAGATGGTGCCGACCTCGGTCGACTGGGTGATCGAAACGGCCATCGGCCGTCCCCAATGGACGATTTCCGGTGCGAAACGGCCGATGGTCCTTTCCAGATTGTGCGGATCGATCTTGCCCAGCGCGCCATCGATCTCATGCAGGCGTGAGCCGCCGGAAAAATACACCGGCGCGCCGCATTCGTCCTCGATGACATGCGATTCGCGATGAGCAAAGGAAATGCCGCCCGGCTTGTTGTAAGCGGTCAGCGCCAGCGAGTTGGCGGCCGTGCCGGTGGCGACGAAGAACACCGCGACCTCGCGTTCGAAAATCTCGCTGAAGCGCTGGTAGACTGCCTGGTCGAGCGCTCCGTCGCCATAGGCGGTGGAAAAGCCGCCGGCATTGGCCGACAGGCCGGCGGCAATGTTGGGGTGGGCGCCTGCCCAATTGTCGGAAGCGAAGAACATGCATCTGCCTATGTCTTGGGAGAACGGGGGGTTGGGGAAATCAGACTGAAGTTGACCGGTTTCGCGTGCTGATCGCAAGGGCCAGGCGCCGGAAAAACAGTAAAGCCAGCCAACGGGCAAAGCCCAGGCCGACGACTGAAGCTTACGTTTTTCCTCAGCTTCACGACATTTTCTGTCGCGAATGCCCCAAGTTTTTTGCAAATCGGTCTTGTGTGCGTCCGGGATTTCTGCCATAAAAATTTAGGAC
>NZ_RZPL01000844.1:0-2268 GCF_004022805.1 Mesorhizobium sp. M7A.F.Ca.CA.002.04.1.1
CCGTCAGGGCAGGTGAGGTGGTCGGCCTTGGCGGCCTCGACGGCCAGGGCCAGCGCGAATTGCTGCTCTCCTTCTTCGGCGTGCTGCGCGGCCTCAGCGGCCAGATCCTGATCGACGGCAAGCCTGTGTCGATCACCAGTCCATCCGTTGCGCGCGACGACGGCATCGGCATGGCGCTCATTCCCGAGGACCGCAAGACCGAAGGGCTGATGCTGCCGATGACGGTGCGCGAGAACCTGTCCTTCGCCGCGCTCGACCGGTTGTCGAAAGCCGGCATCATCGACCGTGCCGCCGAGCAGCGGCTGATCGACGACATGGTCGGTCTTTTGGCGATCAAGACGGCGGGCCTCGACATTCCGGTCGGCGCGCTTTCGGGCGGCAACCAGCAGAAGGTGGTCATCGCCAAATGGCTGATGCGCCAGCCGCGCATCATCCTGCTCAACGATCCGACGCGCGGCATCGACGTCGGCACCAAGCAGGAGCTGTACCAGCTGATGCGCAAACTGGCCGACGCGGGTGCTGCGATCCTGTTCTACTCGACCGACTATGACGAGCTGATCGGCTGCTGCGACCGTGTGCTTGTGCTCTATGACGGGGCGGTCAAGCGCGAGCTGGTCGGCGCCGAGATCACCGAGCGGGCGCTGATATCAAGCGCGCTCAACATCCATGGCGAGGAGAGCCGGGTGGGCCTGGGAGTGGGCGCATGAAGGATTAGCGCTACTGGCTGGCCGAGCAGCGCGGAACGCTGCTGGCGTTCGGCATCTTCATCGTCATGTTCGTCATCTACACCTCGAACCATCCGGCCGGCTTCACCGCCAATGTGGTGCAGACGGCGGCCAACAAGGGCGTGCTGCTCGCCTTCGTCGCCATGGCGCAGACGCTGGTGGTGATCACCGCCGGCATCGACCTGTCCGTCGGCATGATTTTTCTCCTCACCAACTGCCTGGCTTCGTGGCTGGTGGTGGGAACGCCGATGCAGACGACGCTCGGCGTCATCGCCGTGCTGGCGGTGGGACTGCTGTGCGGCGCCATCAACGGCGCCATCGTCATCTATGGCCGGCTGCAGCCGATTGTCGCCACCATTGCCACAGGCGCCGTCTATTACGGCATCGGCCTGTTGCTGCGGCCATTTCCGGGCGGCTCGGTCAATGAGGACCTGGCCGATGCGCTGACCGGTCGTGTGTTCGGCGTGGTGCCGGCAAGTCTCGTCGTGCTGCTGGCCATCGTGCTGGTGATCTGGGTGCCGTTCAGCCGCTCGGTGCTTGGCCTCGCCGCCTACGCGGCAGGCTCATCGGAGACGGCGGCCTACATGTCGGGTGTGCCGATCCGGCGCGGCAAGTTCGCCGCCTACACGCTGGCCGGCCTGCTGGCGGCGATCGGCGGATTGTTCCTGACCTTCTTCACCTATACGGGTGAGGCGGCCTATGCCAGCGGCAACTCCTACACGCTGTTTTCGATCGCCGCCGTGGTGCTCGGCGGGGTTTCGCTGTTCGGCGGCAAGGGCAGCGCCATCGGCGCCATCTTCGGCGCACTGGCTTTCCGCACGATCGGCGACCTGTTGTTCGTCTTCGATTTCGATCCGCTCTGGCAGCCGCTGTTCCAGGGCGTTATCCTGCTGGTCGCCGTCAGCCTCGGCGCCTTCGCCCTGTTTCGGGTCCGCAACCGGCTGGAGTGGTTCCTGTGAGCGAAACGACGCTTGGCGGCATTGCCGGCCGCATGCCAAGATTCATCCGCCGCGCCGATCCGGCGGTGCTGACGGCCTTTGCCTGCATCGTGCTTTTGCTGTTCTTCGGCAGCCTCTATTCCAGAAGCTTCCTGTCGCCTGAATATCTCCTGCAGCAGCTCAAGGTGGCTTCATTCCTCGGCGTTATCGCGACAGGCATGATGCTGGTCATCCTGCTCGGCCAGATCGACCTGTCGGTGCCGTGGGCGGTGGCGGCGGGCGCCATGATGGCCTGCGCCGCGGCGGCGTACGGCCCGGTCGGCGTGGCGTTGGCCATCCCGTTCGGCATCATCTGCGGCATGCTGATCGGCGTCGTCAACGGCATCGGCGTCGCCTATCTGCGCATCCCCTCGATGATCATCACATTGGCCACCAACGCTGTCGCGCAAGGGCTGATGGTGGTCTACACCGGCGGCTTCTCGCCGCAGGATTCGGCGACGGGCGCGATGCGCTACCTGGCGACCGGTTTCGCCATTCCGGGCGTGCCCAACGCCGTCATCATCTGGGCGCTGATCGGGGCCGCGATGGCGTTCGTGCTGACGCGG
>NZ_RZPL01000845.1:0-2263 GCF_004022805.1 Mesorhizobium sp. M7A.F.Ca.CA.002.04.1.1
CCTTCAGATAGCCTGGCTTCCAGAGCGAGTTGCGGAGTTCCGTTACCGCAGATCCGCGGTTGGCGAACACGGTTTTCCAGAAGCCGGGAAACAGCGCGTAGTCGGCCATGTCCGAAACATTGAACGAAAGCCGTGGATAGCCTTCGCGGGCAAAACCGATAACGGCATTCGGCCCGACCGTGACGCTGCCGTCGATCATCCGCGTCAGGTGCACGCCAAGGAAGGGCAGGGCTGGATCCGGGACGGGATAGATCAGATGGCGGACAATGTCGTTCTTCGATGCGGGAAGGCGATAGTATTCGCCGCGGAAGGGAACGATGCGATGCTCGATCGAAAGCCCGGCGAGCACGGCCAGCCGGTCTGATTGGAGACCGCCGCAGACCACCAGTTTTTTCGCCTGCCAGTTTTCGCCGGCCGACGCGATATCGACGGAATCGATGACTTCGCGAATGCCGGTGACGCGCGTCGACAGGCGGATCTCGCCGCCAAGCGCCCTGATGCGCCGCCCCATGGCTTGGCAGACATCGGCATAGCTGACGATGCCGGTCGAGGCCACGAAAAGCGCGCCGAGACCGCGGATGTTCGGTTCCCGCTCCTTCAATTCACCCTCGCTGACGCGCCGGACTTCGATCGTGTTCTGCTTCGAGCGTTCGTGGAGCGCCTCCATGCGCTGCACTTCGAGTGCGGAGGTGGCGACGAGCAGTTTGCCGCAGACATCGAAGCGGATGCCGTTCTCCTGGCAGAAGGCCTTGGTGGCATCCGCGCCCTTGCGGCAGAGCTCGGCCTTCAGGCTGCCTGGCGGATAGTAGATGCCGGCATGGATGACACCACTGTTGTGGCCGGTCTGGTGCTTGCCGAGAGCCTCCTCTTTTTCCAACAGGATCAGGCTGCAGCCGGGATATGTTTCCAGCAGCCGCATGGCCGTCGCCAGGCCGACGATGCCGCCGCCGATGACGCAGTAGTCGAAAATCATTGTTGTAGCCCTTGCCTGCCCGATTATGCGTGCGCCGTCTGACGATCGCCATAGTCGAAATAGGCCTTTTCCAGCGCATGCCCGTCGGCAAGCTCGCTTGCCGAACCCTCCAGCGCGTTATGGCCGTTGCGCGGCACGTAGACGCGGGAAGCGAGGTCGAGAATGCGAGCGGTGGACCGTTCGACGACGAGCAGGGTCAGCCCGCTGGCGTTAAGCTGGCGGAGGCTTTCGTAGACCTGGTCGATCACCAGCGGCGCAAGGCCAAGCGACGGTTCATCGATCATCATCAGCGACGGGCGCTGCAGGATGGCGCGGGCGATGGCAAGCTGCTGCTGCTCGCCGCCGGAAAGGTGGCCGGCAACGCCGCGGTAGCGGGTCCTGAGGATCGGAAGATTTCCAGAACCCGTTCCCAGATCGGCGGCCGCTTCGGCCTTGTCCTTGCGGATCATGCCGCCGAGCAGCAGGTTTTCCCGCACCGTCAGTGTCCGGAAGATACTGCGGCCTTCCGACACCAGTGCCAGGCCCTTCCGGCATAGCTTTTCCGGCGCCTGGCCGGCGATCGACTCGCTGTTGAAGGCAAGCGTGCCCCCGGTCGGCGCCATGGCCCGGAAATTGATTTCAGAAGCGTGGATTTGCCGGCGCCGCGATCTGGCCTCGTCGTTCCCGGCAAGCAGCAGCTGACGATCAATCTCCTCGCGTGGTATCGACATCTCACGGCGGCCAGATATCGCTGCCCTGATATCAAGTGTGTAGACCGGACGCCGCTGCGGAATGCCAAAGGATAGTGCTCTTTGACAATCTTCCCCTTCACTGAAGCCACCCCGATCCAGTTCCAGCAGCCCCTGCCGAGGACCTCGGACGTCGTGATCATCGGCGGCGGGGTCATTGGCGTGACCACGGCACTGTTCCTGGCGCGGCGGAACGTCTCGGTGACGCTGCTGGAAAAGGGACGCATCGCCGCCGAGCAATCCTCGCGCAACTGGGGCTGGATCCGGCAGCAGGGCCGCGATGCCGACGAACTGCCGATCGTCATCGAAGCGCAGCGCCTCTGGCGGCAACTGGCACAGGAATGTGGCGAGGACATAGGACTGAAGCAGACGGGCGTTACCTATCTTGCGCGAACAGACAAGGAGATGGCCGGCTTCGCGAAATTCCTGAAGATCGCCCAGGCTCATGGCGTCGACACGCGTCTCCTCGACCAGGGTGAGCTGGCAAGCCTGATCCCGGCCATGTCGCGACTGTTCAAAGGCGCAATGATCACTCCATCGGACATGCGAGCAGAACCTTGGG
>NZ_RZPL01000846.1:0-2263 GCF_004022805.1 Mesorhizobium sp. M7A.F.Ca.CA.002.04.1.1
GCGCGGCGCAGATGCTCGTCGGCAAATCCCGCCCAGGCGAGCGCCGCGCCGCGCCCGGCGATGGTTTCGTGTATCATCGACATGTAGCCGGTGAACCGAGGTCCGTCGAGTTTCCGGTCGGTTCCGACCCACGATTGCCAACTGTCGATCGCGCCCGGCGGCGTCACCTGATGCAGCAGCGGCACTGCCAGGAAAGCCTCAGGCTCTTCCGAGGCGAGCGCCGGATAACGCGCCAGGAACGCCGGCGCGCAAACCGGGAACCACTCACCCTCGAGCAGTTTTTCGGTCACGAAGTCGGGCCATTGCCCGGCTTCGCCGAAACGGATCGACAATGCCACTTCAGGCTGGTCGAAATCCCTGTAGTCGGTGGATGTCTGCAGCAGCACCCGGCCATCGGCAACCTGCGATGTGATGAGGCCGAAGCGCGGCATCAGCCATGCCTGCGCGAAGTCGTGGCTGCAGCCGACCACGAATGTATCGCTGTCGTGCGCGGTCAAATCCTCGACCGCTTGCCTGATGGTGCCGAGACCCTCGCGGATCGCTTCGGCCAGCGTGTTGCCGGCCCCGGTGACGGCGACGCGGTTGCCTCTGCGCGTGAACAGCTCGACCGACAGCTGGCGCTCGAGATTGGCGACATGCCTGCTGACCGCCGATTGTGCGATGTTGAGCTCCTGTGCGGCCAGCGTCAGCCCGCCATGCCTGGCGGCAGCCTCGAAGACGACCATGGCGTTCAGCAGGGGAAGCGATGTCTTGAGGGTTTTCACGATCCAAACCTGCTTTCATGCCTTTTCGATATGAATGTCTATCATTTCTGTATTTGCTGCAAGCCTTTCCGCATCGCACACTCTATCGAAACGTCATTCGAACGCCAGCGAGCAGAAAGGTGTTTGCCGTGCAGGCCTACACATCGAACAGCCAGCCTATCGACAGAAGCGAGACCGTCAGGCTGATCGACCGGCAACGTCCGGACTGGTCGCTGGAACAGGCCTTCTACGCGGCCCCTGCCATCTTCGCGCTGGAACGGGACTTGTGGTTTCCGCGTCAATGGATGCTTGTCGCCCATGCCAGCGAGGTCCCAGAAAAAGGCCGCTACATCGTGCGCCAGCTTTTCGACGAGGAGATCATCGTCGTGCGCTTCGACGACGGCGAGGAGGACATCGCGGCCTACTACAATGTCTGCACCCATCGCGGCTCGCGGCTCTGCGCCAAGGATGGTCGCGGCAAGCTTCTGGTCTGCCCCTACCATGCCTGGTCGTTCAGGCTGACCGGCGAGTTGCAGTCACGGCAGGATCTACCGGAAAGCGTCGATCCGGAAGCGCTGGGACTGCACCGCGTACCCTGCAAGAGTTTCGGCGGCCTCGTGTTCTGCGGCCTTGATGCCAATTCGCTGCCCGACATCCAGCCTGTCGCGGACGGGCTGACCGGCGGCTTGCGCGAAAACGGCCTTGACCGTGCACGCATCGTCGCGCGCAAGAACTATCTCACCAAGGCGAACTGGAAGCTGGTGCTCGAGAACTTCCTCGAATGCTATCACTGCCGGCCGGCCCACCCCGAATATTACCGCGTCAACGGCCATGTCAAAGTGACCGCGACCCGCGACGCCGACAAGGCGGTCGAGTGGCAGAATGAAATCGAGGCCTGGCACAGCGTCATCGGCGATGCCGAGTTCCACAAGGGCGCGTGGCAGGCTGGCGACCTCGACACGATGCCGTTTGCCATGCACCGCAAGCCGATCGGATCCGGCCGCAACACGCTGTCCAATACAGGTGAGGGGGTCTCATGCCTGATGGGCGGCCGTCACGCCTATGATGGTGGCGAAAGCGGCTTCCGCCTCGGACGCCTGTCGTTTGCAAGTGCTGCCAATGATTATGTCACGCTGTTCCAGATGATACCGCGCAGCGCCACGGAAACCGACGTCATTCTGACCTGGCTCGTCGACAAGGACGCCGATGGCGACATCGACGCCGATGCGATCAGCTGGATGTGGGACGTCACCACGGTGCAGGACAAGAAGATCACCGAGGACAATGCCGACGGCATCATGTCGCGCGCCTACCGGCCGGGTCCCTATACGCCGCTGGAAAGCCAGACCTCGTTCTTCGTGCAGACCTATCTGTCAGAACTGCGTTCGCTGATCACCGGCACGCGCGGCGCGGTTCGCGCAGCTGGATTACCTGGCTGATCTTGTCGCGATTGCGCTTGGCCCGGTAACTCACTCTCCACCATCCTCGTCAAGCCGCAGATCACCGGCGCGCTTCCCAGG
>NZ_RZPL01000847.1:0-2259 GCF_004022805.1 Mesorhizobium sp. M7A.F.Ca.CA.002.04.1.1
GATCTCACCGCGCCAGGGCGCATGCCGGTCAAGCCGCGCGCCGGCGTCTGGCGCCGGCTGGTCAGGCGCCGTCTGGCTCTGCTCGGGCTGGTCATCGTCGCCATCGTCGTTGCCGGCGCCGTGCTGGCGCCATGGCTGACTGGCTATGATCCCAACGAGCAGATGTTCGACGGCCTGACCATCGAGGGCTCGCCCTTGCCGCCGGATGCAAAATTCTGGCTGGGCACCGACTTGCTCGGCCGCGACCTCCTGACCCGCATCCTCTACGGCGCCCGCACCTCGCTGATCATCGGCATCGTCGCCAATGGCGTGGCACTGTTCATTGGCACGCTGGTCGGTGTTGTCGCCGGCTATTTCCGTGGCTGGATCGGCAGCGCGCTGATGCGTTTCACCGATTTGATGATGGCGTTTCCGGCACTGCTGCTCGCCATTTGCCTGGCCGCGGTGTTCGAGCCCAGCCTGTGGATCGTCGCCATGGTCATCGCTTTGGTCAACTGGGTGCAGACCGCCCGCGTCATCTACACCGAGACCTCATCGCTGGCGGAGCGTGAGTTCATCGATGCCGAACGCACCATCGGCGCGAGCGCGCCGCGCATCCTGTTTCGCCACATCCTGCCGCATCTCTTACCGACCATCATCGTCTGGGGCACGCTCGGCATTTCGACCACCGTGCTGCTCGAGGCGACACTCTCCTTCCTCGGCATCGGCGTCCAGCCGCCCACGGCGTCCTGGGGCAACATCATCTTCGAGAACCAGACCTATTTCCAGGCCGCACCCTGGCTGGTGTTCTTTCCGGGTGCCGCGATCCTGGCGCTGGCGCTCGCCTTCAACCTGATCGGCGATGCGCTGCGCGACATCCTCGATCCGACGCAAAGAGGCCGGGCATGATCGCCTATCTCGGCCGCCGCCTCATCCAGTCGCTGCTGATCCTGCTCGGCGTCTCGCTGATCACCTTCGCTCTGCTCTATCTCCTGCCCGCCGATCCGGTGCGCCAGATCGCCGGCCGCAGTGCCACGCCGCAGACGGTCGAGAACATCCGCCAGCAGCTCGGCCTCGACCAGCCGTTCGTCGTCCAGTACTGGCGCTATCTCACGAAGCTCGTCAGCGGCGATCTCGGCCGCTCCTACATCCAGCGCTCCGAAGTCACCGAGCTGATCGTTTCGCGGCTGCCGGCCAGCCTGTTGCTGATGGTCGGCGCCATCCTGTGCGAGCTGTTGCTCGGCCTGAGCATGGGCCTGATCGCCGCCGTCAAGCGCGGCACCGCCACTGACCAGACGCTGATGGTCGCCTCCTTCGTCGGCGTCTCGGCGCCGCAATTCGTCGTCGGTCTGCTGCTGCTCTACGTCTTTGCCGTGCGGCTCAGCTGGTTCCCGATCGGCGGCTACGGCACCTGGCGTCATCTGGTGCTGCCGTCACTGACCATGGGAATCCTCGGCGCGGGCTGGTACGCGCGCATGATGCGCTCGTCGATGATCGACGTGCTGCGCCAGGATTACGTGCGCACCGCCCGCGCCAAAGGCCTGGCGCGGCGAGCTATCCTGTTCCGCCATGCGCTGCCCAACGCCATCCTGCCGGTGATCGCCATGATCGGCATCGACATAGGCATCTTCATGGGCGGCATCGTCGTCGTCGAAAGCGTATTCGGCTGGCCCGGCATTGGCCAGCTCGCCTGGCAGGCCATCCAGCGCGTCGACATCCCGATCATCATGGGTGTGACGCTGGTGTCGGCCTTCGCCATCGTGCTGGGCAATCTGCTGGCCGACATCATCGCGCCCTTCATCGACCCCCGCATCAAGCTCAGATGAAATGAAAACCAGACAGAGAAAGGGAACATAAAAATGAAAAGGTTTCTCGCATCCACGGTAGCGGCATCGGCGCTGGCGCTGATGCTCGGCATGACGAGCGTTCGCGCCGAGGACGCCGTCGATCCGAACGCCAAGCAGGGCGGCGCCATCACCATCACCTACAAGGACGACGTCGCCACGCTCGATCCGGCGATCGGCTATGACTGGCAGAACTGGTCGATGATCAAGAGTCTGTTCGACGGGTTGATGGACTACGAGCCGGGCACCACCAATTTGAAACCCGACCTCGCCGAAAGCTACGAGATTTCGCCCGACGGCAAGACCTTCACCTTCAAGCTGCGCCATGGCGTGAAATTCCACAATGGCCGCGAGATGACGGCCGACGACGTGAAATATTCGCTCGACCGCGTCACCAATCCGAAGACGCAGAGCCCCGGCGCCGGCTTCTTCGGCT
>NZ_RZPL01000848.1:0-2258 GCF_004022805.1 Mesorhizobium sp. M7A.F.Ca.CA.002.04.1.1
TCCTGTCGCCGTATTTCTCGACGAGATCGGCGAGGGTGCCAGCATCGCGGGCGGTTGCCGCGACGCGGTCGCCTCGGGCGAGTGCAGCCTCGGCCCAGACGCGGCCAAAGCCCTTCGACGATCCGGTGATGAACCAAACCTTGTTTGTCATGATCTTGGAGTCCTTGCCCCTGCGGGCGTGATTTTGGATGAAAGCGGAGGCTTCTCCGCTTTCGGGCATATACGGTCGATCCTCTGATTTTCCAGAGGCGACGGGAATCTTTTGACAAAGACGCCTGAATTATCGGAGATAATTCACCTGAGACGACCAGGCCGGGTCCTCGTGCTTTTGCCAGTAGCGCGCCATCAGCCGGCTGGTGATCGGTCCGACCTTGCCATTGGCGATCGCCGCGCCGTCGATCTCCGTCACCGGCATGATGCCGCCCGCAGTGGAGGTGATGAATACCTCGTCGGCCTCGCGCAATGCGGTGACGCTGAGATCGGTCGCCGTGGCGGCAAGGCCTTCTTCTGCACAGAGATCGAAGACGGTGCGGCGGGTGACGCCGGGCAGCACGCCGGTGGCCGGCGTCGACAGTTTGCCGTCCTTGACGCAGAAGACGTTGAAGCCCGGGCCTTCGGCGACATTGCCGTTGAAGTCGAGGAGCAACGCGGTCTCTGCACCGCGGTCATAGGCATCGTAGAGGCCGCGCACCAGATCGAGCCAGTGGTAATTCTTGATCGCCGGGTCGATCGAGGCCGGCGGAATACGCATCTTGTCGCTGATGGCGACGCGCAGGCCGCGCTGCAGCTGCTCGGCATTGGCGACCGAGCCGAACGGCACGGCGAAGGCCATGAAGCGGTTGACCGCCTGGCGCGGGTCGCGGCTGAAGGTCGGAGAGGCGCCGCGCGTGCACAGCATTTCGACATAGGCGGCGCGATGACCGGACAGCGCTACGCAATTGTGCAAGATTTCGGTCACGCCGTCGCGGTCGAAGGGAATGGTCATGCGCAGCTTTTCCAGCCCGCCGAGGAAGCGGTCGAGATGCAGATCGAGGCGGAAGAAGCGGCCGTTCCAGACATGCACGGTGTCGTAGGTTGCGTCGGAATGCAGAAAACCCCAGTCCAGCACCGAGATCTTGGCCTGCGACATCGGCAGGTATTGGCCGTCGAGAAAGGCGATGCCGTCGGGGTAGGAATGCGGGTCGACATGGCGGTCGCCAACCACGGGCAGTTGCTTCTCGTCCTGTGTCGTCGCCGTGTGGCTCATTGGGGCTTCCTGTCACGCAAGGCAAGATCAGTAGGCTATCGGCGCTGGGCAGAAGGCATAGAGCCACCCGCCCGGTGCTGTTCGGCCTCGATGACGATCTCGTCGATACATTGGATCGGAATTGCCTTAGATTGCGCGCTCTGAACGGGAGGGGGAAGATGGGCAGGCTTGGGGCCGTCATAGCAGCCATGACGATGTTCGCCGCTGCGGGCGAAGCCAGCGCCCAGTGCGCGCGCGAAGGCGATGAATTGTGCCAGGGCGGGCAGACCTATCGCTGCGAGAAAACCGGCAGCGAATTGACACCGATCTTCCAGAACCTGCCTTGCGCGGTGCCGTCGCTGAGCGGCACCTGGGTCGGCAGCGGCCATCAAAGCCCGGCGGGTGACGCCGGGGCCGACTGGCCGATCGCCATGACCATCAACGATGGCAGCGCGTCGATCGACTATCCGTCACTCGGTTGCGGCGGATCGCTGTCACAGACGTCCAGTGACGGCATTTCGGCGGAATACCACGAGAGCATCACCTACGGTCAGGACAAATGCGTCGACGGCGGCAACATCACCGTCAGGTTTTTCAAGGGAAATCTGTCCTGGACCTGGATCGGCCAGGCCGATGGTCAGCCCTATAATGCGGTCGCAGTGCTTAAGCGGAAGTAGCCGTGGTCATTCCTCCTCGTCATCCGCGTCGAGCAGGCGCGTCGCGCGCCAGCGAGTGAGCACGACGTTGGTCTGCTCGATGACGAAGAAACGCGCCGAGTCGCGGTCGTAACCTTCGCTCAGCAGTTTCTCGTAATCTGTGTGCATGTGGCGGATATGGGCAATCGTCGCCAGCCATACGGCGATGCCTGGTGGCAAGGTCTTCATGTGGACCGCGCCGGCGTCGCCGCGGATCTTCTCCATGTCGGCATAGGGTGCCAGCGGCAGAAGTGCTGTCAGCGCCTTGGCGATGGCGCGGCGGCGACCGGTGGGCGCCGTCATCGCCGAACCCCGTTGGGCTCGTCGCGCCCTTCGAT
>NZ_RZPL01000849.1:0-2258 GCF_004022805.1 Mesorhizobium sp. M7A.F.Ca.CA.002.04.1.1
GTGCCCACGAGGCCGTCGCGCAGTTCGACGGCCTCGTGGGCACCGGTCGAAGCACCCGACGGCACCGCCGCGCGGCCCATCGAGCCGTCTTCGAGAATGACATCGACCTCGACGGTCGGATTTCCACGGCTGTCCAGGATTTCACGCCCGACAATGTCGACGATGGCGGTCATTTGCGATGTCCTCGATTGATCTGAAGAATGCCGCACGTCTTAGCCAAAGTGCTGCAAAAGGCAATCGGCCCGCTGGCAATTGTTGCCGCGGCAACAGCGTCCGAACGATTCACGAAGCGCAAATCGCTGTCATCATAAGTCATGTACGGTCGGCTGACTTCCGGTTAAGGTGCAGCGCGCGGGGCGAAACAGGAGGAGTTTCGCCATGTCTCAGTTGAGCGGTATCGTGAGTCTGTTTCTGATCGCGGCGGCATTCCTGACGTCATGCGACAATCAGCAGTCGCCGCCGAAGGCGATGGCCCCCTTACACGTCAGCGAATAAGCCGGAATCCAAAGCGGCCCCGTCTCTCTCGACGGGGCCGCTTTGTCGTTGTTGTTAATGCCAGTAAGGCGTGACCTTGTAATAATTGTAGGATTCGTCGCGCGCCGCCTCGCCATCGGCACCGGTCAGTTCGTTGATCGAATAGGCCGGTGCCGCCATGAGTTGTTCCTTGGAAAACGGCACGACATAACCGCCCTTGTCCTCATCATAGTCGAGGCTTGCCCAGGGAATGGCGTGATATTTCTCGCCGATGCCAAGGAAGCCGCCAAAACCGATGACCGCGAACATGATCCCGTTCGTCATCTTGTCGAGCATCACATCCTCTATGCTGCCGATGCTTGTGCCTTCGGTGTTGTAGACCGATGTGCCGATGACCCGCGAAGCGGCAATGGCTTGGGTGTGGCCAGTCTGGGTTGCCATGATTGTGCTCCTCATTGTGGTTTCGAACCATAATTGGACAATGAGGGGCGCGGGCGAAGGTTCCCGACTTTTTCGGCGTCGACCGATCACTCCGCGAGGATGAAGGTAACCTTCATGTTGACGCGATAAGCAACGATCTTGCCGTCCTGGACGACGATCTTCTGGTCCTGGATCCAGGCGCCCTCGACGTTCTTCAGCGTTTTGGATGCGCGCGCAATTCCCTGTTCGATGGCGTCCTGAAAGCTCTTCTTCGACGACGATGTGATTTCGGTGACGCGGGCGACAGACATGGCTTCCTCCTGCCAAAACGCTCATTTGCCGGTAGAGCGTACAGGCGGCTTGCGCCGTCCACAAGCATCGGCGGTCGACAGAGGATATTGTCCGGCCTAGAGACCCTTGGCGATGCGGTCGAATGCCATCAGCCGCTCGAGTAGAGCGGGCATGTCCTTCAACGGCAGCATGTTGGGGCCGTCGGAAGAGGTCGAGTTGCCAGGATCCTGATGGGTCTCGATGAAGACGCCGGCAACGCCGACAGCGACGGCCGCGCGCGCCAGCGTCTCGACAAAACGACGTTCACCGCCCGAGGAACCGCCCTGCCCGCCCGGCTGCTGCACCGAATGGGTCGCCTCGAAGATCACCGGCGCGCCGATCTCTGCCATGACAGGCAAAGCGCGCATGTCGGAGACCAGCGTGTTGTAGCCGAAAGAAGCACCGCGCTCGGTGGTCAGCACATTGGCATTGCCGGATCCGGTGATCTTGGCGACGACGTTCTTCATGTCCCAGGGGGCAAGGAACTGTCCCTTCTTCACGTTGATGACCTTGCCGGTTTTCGCCGCGGCGACCAGCATGTCGGTCTGGCGCGACAGGAAAGCCGGAATCTGCAGGACATCGACATGCGGCGCCACGATGGCGCACTGCTCCTCGGTGTGGACATCGGTCAGCACCGGGAGCGAAAATTCCTTGCGCAGTTCGTCGAAGACGGGAAGTGCCGCGTCCATGCCGGCGCCGCGCGTCGCCGACAGCGAGGTGCGGTTGGCCTTGTCGTAGCTGGTCTTGTAGACGAGGCCTATTCCGAGCCTGCCGGTCAGTTCCTTCAGCGCGCCGGCCATGTCGAAAGCGTGCTGACGCGACTCGAACTGGCACGGGCCGGCGATCAGCGACAGAGCCGCCTTGTTGTCGAAGACGACATTGCCGACAATTACCGCTGAATTGGGCGCGACGGGCTTGTTCATTTGGTCTCCCGGAAGATGAAAGCCGCGCCCTGTCCGGGTGCAGGCTGCACGACAATATCATTGCCCGCTATATCGTGTTGGATGGAATTGGCCGCAAGCAGCCTCGATGTC
>NZ_RZPL01000084.1:0-11848 GCF_004022805.1 Mesorhizobium sp. M7A.F.Ca.CA.002.04.1.1
TGTTCGGCGCTGTCGCCGCTCCACTGGCCGCCGAACTCTGCCGCGTCGATTTCCTGCCGCTGACCTATGCCGCCTGGCGCGATCAGTGGGTGGTGGCTCATCGCTCCCGCTTTTATTATATCGGCGTCCAGATGGCTGGGCTCTGCGGCTTTCTTCTGGTGCTGGCGATATCAGGGCTGCTGCGGCGCTCGCCCGCGCCGCAAAAGCCCGTCGGGCGCGGCACGCTGGTCTATCTCTTGTGGATGGGGGTTGGCCCGGCGATCCTCGTCATGGTGGCGTCCCTGTTCACCGGCGCCGGCGAGGCCTGGGGCGCGCCGATGTACAATCTTGCTGGCGTTGTGGCGCTCGCCTTGCTGGGCCATCGCCTCGGCGCCATCGAGATGCGAAAGCTGGCGATCTGCGCGCTCATCTCCATTGTCGGCATATCCGGTGCCTATGCGGGCATCCGCTGGACGAAATGCAATCTGCGTGGGCGCATGGACGCCGTCTGCTGGCCGGCGCAAAAGATCTCGGATGAGGCAGAGGCTGTCTGGCACGCTGCGACGCCCGATCGGCTCGACATCGTCGGCGGCCATGCCCTTATTGCGCCGCTGGCGGGCCTCAATGCCTATGACAAGCCGTCGATCTTCACCGAACTGAACATGCAGTACGCCCCCTGGATCACCAAGGAGCGGCTGCGCGAGCATGGCATATTGCTGGTCTGGCCCGGGCGCGATGTGCCATCTTATCTGCAGGCGTGGGTGGGCGACATCCCGATCAAAACCGTTCTTTTCGACTGGTCGCTCAAGGCGCCGCCGGTGGCGATCAGCTTCGCAGCCATTCCGCCTGGCGCGCGGCAGTTGCCGGGTGCTATCGACGGCCTCGCCCGACCGAGCAACTGAAGCAGATCCGCCGGTCCGCTGGACGAAGCAGGTGACAATGCCCATCTATGTCCAGACAAACTTGCCTTTGAGGAGACGTGATATGGCGACTTCGACCGAACGCGCAGTCCTTGCCGGTGGCTGCTTCTGGGGTATGCAGGATTTGATACGGCGCTATCCCGGCGTCATTTCCACCCGTGTTGGCTACAGCGGCGGCGACGTGCCCAACGCCACCTACCGCAACCACGGCAGCCATGCCGAAGCCATCGAGATCAATTTCGATCCGGCCATCATAAGCTATCGCACGCTGCTGGAACGCTTTTTCCAGATCCACGATCCGACGACCCGCAACCGCCAGGGCAACGATGTCGGGACGAGTTATCGCTCGGCGATCTATTACACCAGCGACGAACAGAAGCGCATCGCCGAGGACACGATCGCCGATGTCGATGCCTCGGGCCTGTGGCCGGGCAAGGTCGTCACCGAAGTCGCACCCGTTGGCCCCTTCTGGGAAGCCGAGCCCGAGCATCAGGACTATCTGGAGAAATACCCCAACGGATACACCTGCCACTTCGTCAGGCCGGGGTGGAAGCTGCCGGTTCGGGAAAAAGCGGTGCCGTAGATACACTGATACGACAGGATTTGAGAAGCCGCGGAGCGCTCGCTCCGCGGCTTCTTTTCATTGCAATTCCTACTTGCCGCAATGGTTGTCATTAACTGTCGGCGCGGTGGTGCCCGGCGACGTTCCACTGGCATCGGGCTGTGCGCCCTGCGGATGGGCAGGGCAATTTTCATCCGCGTTTGAATTCGTGGCGCCCGGTGCTACCGTCGTACTGTTGGTCGTGCCGGGGTCTACCGTGTTCGGCGAAGCCGGCGTATTTGGGTCGACGGTGACCGACTTGCCGCTGCCGCCGGATCCGTCGGTGCCGCTTGTGCCATTGCTCTGCGCCATGGCCGATGTCGCCAGGCCAATGGTGAGCGCCGAAGCTGCGAGGATTTTCATGAACATGGTTTGTCTCCATTGTCTGTGAACTCGTCGCGTAGCGACTGGTGGGACAACCTCGCGGCCTGGTGAAGGTTCCCGATAAATTCTCGCGCCGGCAGAGCCAACCGCTCCCGCCCTGGCGCAATGCTTTTGGCGCAGTGCGATAAAAAAAACGGCTTTTCCTTCAACTCGAATGATGCTTTAAGGCGCACATCCACAGGGGTGCTCCGTACGGTCGGGGCTGAGACGGGGGCGGCAAGCCCACAGACCCTAGAAGCTGATCTGGGTAATACCAGCGGAGCGAGGCGGGCGATGTTTTCAGGCGCACAGATTTCCCTATATCCCATGACCGACGATTTCGTCGGTGTCATCCTTGGCGCGCTCGGTGCGCTCGATCCCTGGCGCGACAAACTCAGGATCGAGACCGACGACATCTCGACCTTGCTGATCGGGCCGCCCGAAGTGCTGTTTCCTGCCATGCGCGACCTCTTCGTGGCGGCGGCACGCAGCGGCAAACATTGCGTGTTGTCGGCCACCATCTCGCGCGGCTGCCCTGGCGAGCCGGACGATCCGATCTGCCGCTCCGATGCGTTTGGCGGGCCCGTCGGTCCACTCGGCCCCCGCAAGGACGCGGCCATCGCGGCGGTGCGCAATGCTGCTGCCACCGGCCAGCCGGCGGCGGCGCAGTTCTCGCTCTATGTGATGGGCACAGACGACCACATGGACGAGATCTACGGCTGCATAGACTTTCTCAAGCAGTCCGGCGTCTATGAGCGCTCCAAACATTTCTGCACGAAACTGCGCGGTGATGCCGGTGCGATCTTTTCGGCGCTGGACGAGGCTTTCTGCCGTTTCGGACCAGGCGCTGGCCACGTAACCCTCGACGTCACGGTCTCGGCCAACAGCCCGTCGGCCGTCTGAAGCCGCGCCGCTCTCGCGGCCGTCAAAGGTTATCTCCCGTGGTCTCATCATCAGTCGCTTCGCGCCCGATCGCGAGCTTTCTCGTCAAGGCAATGCCGGCCATGATCTCGGCCGGTTTGCTCCTGCTGGCGTGGGAGCTTTATGCCACCTATTCCGGCATCAGGGCCACGATACTGCCGGCGCCGTCACGCGTCTTCGAGCAAGCGATGCTCAATCGCGAGGCGCTGGCCGACAATGCCGTTCCGACCATCCGTGCCACGCTTCTTGGCTTTGCCTGTTCGCTCAGCGCCGCCTTCGTGCTGTCGATGCTGGTCGACTTCTTCCAGCCGCTGCGGCGTGCGTTGTTTCCCGTCTTCATCGTCAGCCAGACCTTGCCGCTGGTGGCGGTCGCGCCGCTGGTGGTGCTGTGGTTCGGCTTCGGGCTGGCGCCCAAGATCATGCTGGTGGCGCTGGTCACCTTTTTTCCGATGCTGGTTGCATTGGTCGAAGGCTATGAGGCGACCGAGGCCGAGATCGGGCAAATGCTGCGCGCCATGGGGGCAGGGCGCTGGCGCATCTTCCTGCTGGCGCGGCTGCCTTCGGCGCTGCCTTACTTCTTTGCCGGGTTGAGGATCTCCATCACCTATGCGGTGGTCGGCGCCATCTTCGCTGAATATGCCGGTGCCGCGAAGGGTCTGGGCATCTACATGCTCAACGCCAAAAACAATTTCCGTCCTGATCTGGTTCTTGCCGCCGTCGGTGTCAGCGCGGCGCTGACCCTTGTCCTGTTCGGGTTGACCGTGTTGCTGCAGCGCCTTGCCATGCCCTGGGAGCGAGCCGACAGGGAAACTGCCGGGAAGGGGGCCTGGCGATGAGCCGGCTCGAACTGCGGCATGTGCACAAGGCGTTCGGTGGGCTCGACGTGCTGGCCGATATTTCGCTCAGCGTCGGCGCTGGTGAGTTCGTCTCGATCCTTGGACCCTCGGGTGCCGGCAAGTCGACGCTGTTCCAGCTTCTGACCGGCGCCGAGCATGGCGAGGGCGAGATGTTGTTCGACGGCGCGCGGCTCGACGACCACGGCAGGCACTTCGCCTTCATGCCGCAGCGCGACGCGCTGATGCCATGGCGGCGCATCCTCGACAACACGACGCTCGGGCTCGAAGTGCAAGGTATGAGGAGACAGGCGGCGCGGGCGCGCGTTGCGCCGTTGTTTGCCGAATTCGGGCTTGCCGGCTTCGAGCGGCATTTTCCCGCGCAGCTGTCCGGCGGCATGCGCCAGCGCGCGGCCTTGCTGCGCACCGTGGTGCAGGAGCGCGACATGCTCCTGCTCGACGAGCCGTTCGGCGCGCTCGATGCGCTGACCCGCACCGCCATGCAGCGCTGGCTCGAACAGATGTGGCGGCATCATCGCTGGACGGCGCTCTTGATCACCCATGACGTGCGCGAAGCCGTGTTCCTGTCCGACCGCATCTATGTGCTGTCGGCGCGCCCGGCCCGCATCGTGCGTGAAATCAGGGTGCCGTTGCCGCGCCCGCGCAGCCTTGGCGGCGATGCCGCGCGCCAGGCAAGCGCGCTCGAGGCCGAAATCCTCGACATCATCCTCAACCCCAATCCATCCAAAGGACACGATCATGACTGACTTGACGCGCCGGCAGGCCTTGTTGCTGACCCTTGCCACCGGCCTTCCCTTGATTGCCGGGACGGGTCGGGCTCGAGCACAATCGGCGGCACAAAAGGTCACCGTCGCCCTCGACTGGACGGTCAATACCAACCACATCGGACTGTTCGTCGCCCGCGACAAAGGGTTTTATCGCGAAGCCGGGCTCGAGGTCGACATCCTGCCCTACAGCGATACCGGTGCGGGCACGCTGGTCGCAAACCGCGTCGCCGATTTCGGCATCAACGGCACCATCAGCCTGTTCACCCAGAGAACCGCCGGGGCGGATCTGAAGGGCGTCTATGCGGTGGTGCAATCCGAAACAGGCCGCGTGGTCTTCAATGCGGCACGCAACGAGATCAAAAGCCCAAGAAGCCTCGACGGCTTGATCTATGGCGGCTTCGGCAGTGCCTGGGAAAACGCGCTGATATCGACCATCATTCGCCACGACGGCGGCAAGGGCAATTTCGAGACGGTGACGCTCGGCACCTCAGCCTATGAGGCGCTGGCCAATGGGTCGGTCGATTTCACGCTCGAAGTCTCGACCTGGGAGGGTGTCGAAGCCGAACTCAGGGGCGTCAAGCAGCGCAGCTTCGTCTATGCCGATTATGGCGTGCCTGATGAGCACACGACGCTGATCTCTTCGAGCGAAGCCTATCTCCAGGCCAATCCCAAGCCTGCGGCCGACTTCGTTCAGGCGACGCGACGCGGCTACCAGTTCGCTGTCGACCACCCCGACGATGCGGCAACCCTGCTGATCGCTGCAAACAAGGATGCCTTGACCAATCCGGCGCTGATCCACGCCTCGCTGAAGGCATTGATCGACGGCCATTATCTACGCAGCCAAAGCGGGGCCATCGGGACGATGGATCCGGCCAAGATGGAAGCGATTGGCGACTATCTCTTCGCCTCCGGCATTTTGCGCGATTCCGACGGCAAGCTGGTTGCTCGACGTCCGGATTTCGGGAGCTATTTCCGCAACGACTATCTGAGCTAGTCTGGCAAAACCAAATGACATGGGTCGCCAGTCTTTCTTGGCGACCGCGTGGAGCAGGTCGTCTGGAAGTGGCGCCCTGGCTCCCCGACAGCCAGTTTAATACCGATCTGATCTTGTTGATTAACTGCCCGGCAATGGTTGCGTGCAAAGGTCGCCCTGAGGGATCATTGGGGTGTCTGCATTGCTCATATCAAAAAGCGAGGCGCTTTCGCACGTCAGTGACGGCAGGATTCTGTCCGCAGCCCGAAAGCGTGAGATCCTGGTGGATTTGCGGGAAGGTTTCTTTCGGATCTGCGCGCTGGCCTTCGCGGGCATGTTCGTCTACCGCGGCGTGTATCACCTGATGCTCGACCCGACGCGCATCAATGTGGCGCTGGTGGCAATTTCCGAGATCCTGACCTTTACCTGGCTGCTTCTGTCGCGTCGGCCGAAGGTTCGCGACTGGAACCCGCTCACGGTGGTTGTCTCCGTGATCGCCAGCTTCGGTGTCGGTTTCATCGACCTGGAGCCGGGCGTGGCCATCATCCCGGTCCATGTTGCGGCGCCGCTGCAGGCCCTGGCGTTGGGGTTCGTAATCTGGGGAAAGATATCGCTGGGGCGTTCTTTCGCCATTCTGCCGGGCAATCGCGGCGTGATGACAGGCGGTGCCTACCGTCTGGTGCGGCATCCGATCTATGCCGGCTATCTTGCCGGCCATCTCTTGTTCCTGCTGTCGGCCTTTTCCTTCTACAATCTAGCCGTCTACGCGGTGATCACCTTCTTCCAGGTGCACCGCATCCTGCGTGAAGAGGCGCTGCTGGCCGTCACGCCGGAGTATCGGGACTATATGAAGCGCGTCCACTACAGGCTGTTCTACGGCGTCGTTTGACAGGCGCCCCGGCGCGCAGAATCGTTCGGTCTGCAACCACACTGGCAACGTTCGATCGTCAATAGACCTGCGCATTGTTTGTGCAAGCTAATATTGCGACTTTTACTGGCGTTTATTTCAGAAATTTTGAGATATATATACCACACTTCAATTTCAGTATTCTCTCTCTGTGAAGCTGAAACTCACTACCTCGCGTAATTGCTTCTGCAATCGGCTTCTCGCCATCTCCGGCCGATCGGAAAGCCCGCCACGCTGGTGGGCTTTCTGCGGTCCACAGGCGTGCCGGAATTAAATTCTGGTTGCCGTCACCAGGATGGCCGTTTCTGTTGCTGGCGTGACTTCTTCCGCGCGATGCCCGCCACAATCGCGGAACGGTAGGCCTTTGGAGCGCTCGTCTTTTGAACATCGCAGCTGCGAGGTTCAATCCTACGGCGCCGGCTCCTATGGCGGCGGCGGCCTTGGGCTCGTGCTGCTCATCGTCATCGTGCTTGTCGTACTCGGGTGCATCTAGCCGGGTTATCGCCAACTGATCGCAATCTCGTGAGCGCCCCAATGTCGGCGTGCACCGGATTGTGATGCAGGCAAGCCGGCTTGTGATCCTGCACTCTGCAAAACTTTCGTATGGTCATTGCGGTCCACACCCCCCCGTGGAAACAAGAGGAGAGGGTCCCACCCCTTGTCCTCCTCCAAGGCCCGCTCCGGTTCACCGTAGCGGGCTTTTGCTTGCTGGCGAGGCAAAACCGGCTCGCATCAAACCCTATGGGCGAGGCGTTCAGATGCTGGCGCCAGTCGACTACTCCATGTCAGGCACGTCACCGCTGACGAAGAGCGTGTTCGGCGGACCATATTCGCCCAGCGTCGGATCGGCCTCACGGCTCCAGGCGATGACGCCGGAATGCTTTGCCGTCAGAGCCCTGGCGGTGCGTATGGCGCGATCCTCGCTCTGCTGGTCGGCGGGTCCAAAGGCTGGGAACAACTCGCCATCCTCACCGCGATCGAACGCGACCACGACGATCAGCCTGGGATTTTTCTGGCCACTGGAATCGGACATCTTGCACCTTTGGCGCAGAACCTATCACATTGCTCGGGGTTGAAGGCCGCGAATCGATGAATGCCGACTTTGGGGAGTGGCATCGTGCAAGATCAGCGTTTCGATGAGCCGGTCAGGATTGCGCTCGGCCGATCGCGAAACTCGATCTTCAACGTGGAGCGGGTCGCTCAGGCTGCCGACATCCTGCTGAACCGCTGGCCGGTTGCGACCGGGCAAAAGCATATGGTTGCCCGCAAGGCCTGTCTGGCCGTGCTCGAGGGAAAGAAAGAAGTCTCGGCGGCAAGAGCGGCGTTCATCAACGCCGCTATCGAGGCGGACATCCTCGTCGAACCGCGTGAGGTGTCGATCCCGTAGCCTGTCCCTGGTGAAATTGAATCAGGATCTGGCTCCATCCCCTTGATGTATGCCCCTTTTTGGCGATCGCCGACCGGCTTTTCAGGGCTATTGACCTGCCTCTCGGCACGCCCTGCACGGTTATCCCGCACATTTCGCTGCCTGTTGGTCAGTCTTCGGCATCTGTTGACATAGCATCCGGGCCTCGGTATTGAACAGGATTATACAGGTTCATTGAACAGGTACCCTTATGAAGCGGCGCGCGGTTCAACTGTCTCCCGGCACGGGCAAGCCCGAGCAGATCGCCACCGTCCTCGAACATGAGATCCGTTCCGGCGTCCTCGGTTTCGGCGACCGCCTTCAAAGCGAGAACGAACTCGTCCAGCGCTTCTCCGTTAGCCGCAATACGGTCCGCAAAGGCCTCGAGGAACTGTCCAGCCGCGGGCTGATCACGACCAAGGTTGGTATCGGCTCGTTCGTCACCTTCGACGGCAAGCCGGTCGACGACTCGATCGGCTGGTCGCGCGCGCTGGCCGATGCCGGCGCCAATGCCGAGACGCGGACGCTGCGGCTGGAGGTCATCGAAGACCCCGATCTGGCTGCGCTGCTTGGCATCGAAAGCCCGTTCTTCATCGCCGTCGACCGGGTGCGCACCAACGCCAGCGACGGCCATGCGATCTCCATCGAGCGCAGCCGGTTGCCATTGTCCTCCGAGCTCGAGGACGTACCGTTGCGCGGATTGCGCGAGGGCTCGCTGCACCAGACGCTGCGCGTCGCCGGCCTCATTCCCGACCATGGCGAGGAATGGGTCGAGATCGAGATGCTCAATGCCGAGGATGCGGCCATCCTCGGCTGCCCGCAAGGCACGCCTTTCCTGCGTGGCCGCCGGCTGACGCGCGCCGCCGACGACCGGCCGATCGAGTACGTCACCAGCCTGCTCAATCCGGCGCATTTTGCGCTGCATATGAGGTTCTGAGCGATGTCGGATGCGACCAGCAAGGCTATTGACCGCGCCATGGGGGCGCTTGTCGGCGGAGCGCTGGGCGATGCGCTCGGCATGCCGACGCAGCTTTTGTCGCCGGTTCGCATTGCCGAACTCTACGGCCATGTTGAGGATTTCATCGAGCCTTTCCCGGATCATCCGGTGTCGAAGGGATTGGCCGCCGGCACCATCACCGACGATACCGAGCAGGCGTTGCTGCTCGGCCGCATCCTGGTCGAATCCGGCGACCGTTTCGACCACGCGCGCTGGGTCAATGCGCTGCTCGACTGGGAACGCGAGGTTAAGGCGCGTGGCAGCTATGACCTTTTGGGGCCATCGACCAAACGCGCCATCGACGCCATCAACAATGGTATGCCGGCTGAGGAAGCGGGGCGCAGCGGCGACACCAATGGTGCGGCGATGCGTATCGCGCCGGTCGGCATCATGATGCCGCTCGAACCGTTGGAAGGATTCGTCGGCAAGGTGGCTGAGACCTGCCGGGCCACGCACAACACCTCGATTGCCATCGCCTCCGCCGCTGCCGTTGCGGCAGCCGTCAGCCGCGGCGTCGCCGGCGGTGGCTGGCGCGACGCTTCCGCCAGCGCGGTCGCGGCGGCGAGGCGAGGGGCGACACTCGGACATTGGGTGACCGGCGGCGACATCGCCGCGCGCATCGTCTGGGCGCAAGACATCGTACACGGCAAGGCGATCAGGGATGCGATCCGGCTGATCACCGATCTGGTTGGCACCGGCGTCGCCAGCCAGGAATCCGTTCCGGCGGCCTTCGCCGTGCTGGAAGTCGCGCGTGGCGACCCATGGCAAGCAGCCGTCATCAGCGCCAATCTCGGCGGCGACACCGATACGATCGGCGCCATCGCTGCCGGCATGGCCGGCGCCTGCAGCGGTTTTTCCCGATTGCCGCAACAGCATATCGCCCGGCTTGTCGGCCTCGACATGTCGGAGGTTCGCGCGCTCGCCGCCGATCTCGTGGCAGCAAGGATGGCGAAAATCGGTTCCGGCAAGGACGCGGCGGAATGAGCGGCCGTCTCGTCCATGTCGGCAGTGCCGTGGTCGACTATGTCTACCGCATCGACGCCCTGCCGGCGCCCGGCATGGAAAAGACGGCATCGAGCTTTGCCCAGGTCGCCGGCGGTGGCTTCAACATGATGGTGGCGGCCAGCCGCACCGGCAGGCAGGTGGTGTTCGGCGGCCAACTCGGCAGCGGGCCCAATGGCGATTTCCTGCGCGCTGCTTTCATAGCCGAGGGTATCGAGACACTGACGCCGCCATCGCCCGTGATGGACAGCGGCAACTGCGTCGCCATGATCTCGAGCGACGCCGAACGCACCTTCGTGTCGTGGCCTGGTGCGGAGAGCGTTCTCAGCCTCGACATGATGGCGCCGGTCGCGGTGGCGCCGGGAGACTGGGTGTTCACCTCCGGCTACACGCTGAGCTACCCTAAGAGTCGCGATGCGCTCACTGATTGGATCGAGGCGCTGCCGGCAGGTATTCCCTTCGTCTTCGACCCGACGCCGGTCATCACGGACATTCCGCGTCCCATCCTGTCGCGGGTGCTTGCCCGCACCACATGGCTGAGCTGCAACACGACGGAAGCCGCCGAGATTGCCGGCCCAGGCGATGTCGAGGGCCTCGCGGTACGGCTGCTGGGCGACCACTGCCCGAAAGCAGCGGGCGTGGTCATCCGCTCCGGGGCAAAGGGTTGCCATATCAGGTTGGCCGACGGCACGGCGCAGACCGTTGCCGGCTTCAAAGTCACCGCCATCGACACCAATGGCGCCGGCGACACCCATATCGGTGCTTTCGTCAGCGCGCTGGCGCACGGCATCCCGCCCTTCGAGGCAGCGCGCTATGCCAATGCGGCAGCGGCCATATCGGTCACCCGCCATGGCGGCTCGTCGGCGCCGACCGACCACCAAATCCAGACATTCCTGAGCCATGCCGCCGACCCGTCGGGAGCAGGCCGGACACAGAAGGCCAATGCATAACAGCTGGAAAGCCTGACAAGCCCGGGAACCGGGCAAACCCACAGAGAGGAACCAACCATGCGCATGCCTGACTTGACTGCTCTGCTGACGGCGACCGCCGTCTTTACCTCCGCACTCGCGTTCGCTGCCAAGGCTGACGAAGTGCATGTGCTCAACTGGAAGGGATACGGCGCCGACGAACCATGGGCGGTGGAGGCTTTCGAAAAAGCGACCGGCAACAAGGTCGTCAACGACTTCTTCAATTCCGAACAGGAAATGCTGACCAAGATCCGGACCAATCCCGGCCTCTACGACGTGGTCATGATCAATGCCGCCTTCAACGACCAGGCGATGGACGGCAAACTGATCCAGCCGATCGACGTCTCCAAATTGCCGAACTACGCCGACATCAGCAAGGACAAGGCGGGATCGCCGATGCTCGTCCATGACGGCAAGGTCTATGGCGTGCCGTGGGTGTGGGGCCTCACCGCGCTCGCCATTAACGACAAATCCTTCGACAAGCCGCCGACGAGCATCGCCGAGATGTGGGATGCCGCCCATAAGGGCCGCGTCGTCATTCGCGACGATGCCGTCGAAGCGGTGCAGTTCGGCGCCATCGCAACGGGCCAGAACATCAACGACATCAAGGATATGGATGCGGTCAAGGCGAAGCTCACCTCGTTGATGCCGCAGATCAAGACCTTCTGGAGTTCGGAGAACGACTGGAACCAGATGGTCGCCTCCAACCAGATCGACATCGGCACCTACTGGAGCGGCTCGGCCGATCGCGCCAAGACGCATTTCAAATTGCCGGTCTCTCTGGTCGTGCCGCAGGAGGGTGCCGTCGCCTGGCTCGACGCGTTTTCCATTCCGGTCGGCGCCAAGAACGTCGCCGGCGCCGAGGCTTTCATCAACTACATGATCGACCCGAAATTCTACGTCGAATGGGTCACCAAGGTCGGTGCTCCTGTCTCCGCCAACACCAAGGCGGTGGAAGCGCTGCCCGAGGATGCCTTCAACCGCAAGGTCATGGGCGACCCCGAGGTGGCCAAACGCATCCAGTTCCAGGCGCCGATCACCGATGCCCAGCGCGAAGCCTATCTGGCGCTGTGGCAGCAGTTGAAGGTCGACGTGAAATAGAGCCAACATCCCGGCCAGC
The DNA here is from genome assembly GCF_004022805.1 of Mesorhizobium sp. M7A.F.Ca.CA.002.04.1.1. Lineage (NCBI taxonomy): Bacteria > Pseudomonadati > Pseudomonadota > Alphaproteobacteria > Hyphomicrobiales > Phyllobacteriaceae > Mesorhizobium > Mesorhizobium sp. M7A.F.Ca.CA.002.04.1.1. Next base: position 11,778 of record NZ_RZPL01000084.1, read on the forward strand.
CGGCGGTTCGCGCCGGCTGGCGTTTCAATCCTGGGGGAGGGTATCATGGCAGCTGCGACAGCGTCGCGAAG
>NZ_RZPL01000850.1:0-2257 GCF_004022805.1 Mesorhizobium sp. M7A.F.Ca.CA.002.04.1.1
GCAGGCTCGGCGGATGTGGCTGCAACTGCCGCCGTGTCCGGCGCATTGGCGGCCGGTCCGCCGGAGGCCGCGGTGGCGGCGGGTTGCTCCGAGATGGCGCCTTCGACCGGTGGCAAGCCACTGTCATCGGCGTTTTGCGGCGTGGCGATCTCGGGAGCCGGAGGTTGCTCGGCCGCGACAGGGGCAGGCTTTTCCGCCGGAAGGGCGGTGGGCGGCGCGACGACCTCGCCGGCAATGGCCTGAGCGGCGTCGAGCAAGGCGCGGTCGCCCTCCGACAGCCGGCTGCGATCGATCTTGCCGAGCTTGGCACGAATGTCCTCGATTGTGCCCGAGGTGACGGTGGAAAGGCTGGCATAGAGCAGGGCGCGTGGATCGTCCTGATTGGTGTTGCCGTCACGGCCCTGCTCGGCCCGCGCCGAAGCGAAGGCCGAAAGGTCGTTCAGGCCGTCTATCGCGGCACGGCGGGCGATGCGCAGATAGATCACCTTCTCGCGCTCGGGATCCATCATCGAGGTGATGTCGCCCAGCTTGTCCTGGCTGATCGACATGTGCAGCGCGATGACGCCGGAGACAAAGGAGTCCGCGAACTGGCTGGCATAGGGCGAATAGAGGTAGCGCTCGACATACTGGGTGGAAGCAAGGGCGAAACGTGCCGCGTCGCCTTGCGCGACTGCAAGGCCGACCGAACGGCGAAGTGCCGCCTCCTCGACCAGCGTGCCGGGGCTGAGCAATCTTGCCTCGTCGAGCAGACCGAGTGCGGTCGCCGGTTGATCGCCGGCAAGCAGCGAGCCTTTGACCAAAGCGAGGAAGGCGCCGAGATCCGGAGGCAGCGCCATGGGATCGATCGGCCTCAAGGCTTCGATAGCCTTGCCGGGCCGGCCGTTGAGGTACTCAATCACGCCTTTGGCGATGGCAAGGCTTTGCGGGTCCGCCGTAGCGCGCGACGTGGCCGCTTCGACGGTCACCGGGTTGCCGCCGCTCATGCCGTAGACAAGCAGGGCCCGAAAATTCTTGGGATCCTTGTAGTCCTCGGCATTCGCCGCGCGCAGGCGCGTATCCGTCATCTCGAGCAGCTTGGCCTGCATCGGCAGGGCGGCATGATCCCCGGCGGCTATGCGGTCCTGGATGAGTTGCAGCGAGCGCACCAGCTGATACGGCTGCAGGGCCTCCTGGGCGAAACCAGTGGACGGGTGTCCGCCGGCCAGCAGCAACAGGCCAATCAACCGGCGGGTGACGGCCGCTCGCTTCATCCGCCGGTCGCCATCAGGATCTCGATGCGGCGGTTCGCGGCCGCCAATGGATCGGCTGCTATTTTCGGCTGGCGGTCCGCGAAACCGGCGACCTCGGTGATGCGGCGTTCGTCGACGCCGCCGCGCACGAGCATGTAGTACGCGGAATGCGCGCGCGCCGTCGACAGCCGCCAATTGTCGTAGCTGTCGCTGCGGAACGGCCGGGCATCGGTGTGGCCGTTGATGCTGATGGTGCCCTTCTGGCTGTTGACGATGCGGCCGATCTTCTCCATTGCCAGCACCAGTTCGCGTCTCGGCAACGCCGAGCCGACCTCGAACATGCCGAAGTCGAGCTGATCGGTGATCGAGATGACGACGCCCTTGTCGGTGGCTTCGACCGAGACGCCGTCGTGCAGCTTGTCGCCAGGCTTGAAAGCATCGGCCAACTGCCGCTTGACGTCGGCCGCTGCCTTCACGGCAGCAGCGGTTGGTGCCTTCTCCCCGATGTCGGGCTGGACGGCCTTTTGCGCCTCAGGCTCAGCCTTCGCTACCGCGGCCTTGGTGCCGTCCGATTTGGTCTCGCCGGCCAATGCCGTGGCAGGGTTCGCGGCCTGTTTACTGGTCGCGTCCTTTGCCAGTGGCTCGAGCGGTGCCGCGACAGGCGGCACGGCTTTGATTTTGAGCACCTGCGTTTCGGCGGTCTTGTCGCCGGGCTTGGCCGGATCGCCCTCGATCTTGGTGCGCTGGGCGCTGGCCTCGGCGCCGGGCGCCGCGACCTGCTGCGACCAGAAATCCGGCTCGAAAGGATCGCGGTAGGAGGCGCCACCGGAGGCGCCGGTAGCCGGGCCGGCAGCCTGCACGCCGCCATCGCCTTTCTGGCTGACATTCTGCATGACGCCGGTATCTGTGGCGATTTCCGAAAGCACGGCGTAGGGGTCGGCGAAGAGATGGTCGTCGGAGTGTTCCGCCTGCTGTGGCTCCTGCTTGTCCTGCTTGCGCTCGGACGCGCCCGCGCCGGCATTGCCGTT
>NZ_RZPL01000851.1:0-2255 GCF_004022805.1 Mesorhizobium sp. M7A.F.Ca.CA.002.04.1.1
CCGGCTCCGCCGAAATGTCGGCATCGTCCGCCGGCGCGGGGCCGTTCGGGTGATCGAGGACTTCGCGCAATGTGCCGACCGGAAAATAAGGCACGCGCGGCACGAATATGGGGGTTTCTCCCGCCGGCAGGCCGATCCGGCCGCTTCCCCATGGCCACAGGCCGGCAATGGCACGAAAGAACAGCGTCTTGCCCGCACCGGGATCGCCGGTGATCATGACGCGCTCGCCGGGGCGGATTTCGACATGCGGGTCGGCGAGCCTGGTGCAGCCCTCCGGCGAGGCCACTTCGAGCTTCTCGAAAGTCAGGCTGCCACTGACGTTTTGGCCGAAGGCGATGCGCTTTTCGGTGTCGTGCAACGCATCGGTTTCATCGAGCGCGATGCGGAAATCGGCCACGCGCATCAGCGTGGCGCGCCAATCGGCAATGCTGCCGATGTTGTTGATGAACCAGCGCAAGGAGGAGTGGACCTGGTTGAATGCGCCGACCGCCATCATCAGCCCGCCAAAGCTGATATCACCTGAGAAATAGACAGGCGAAGCAACCAGTATGGGCGCCACGACGGTGATCCAGCCATAGGTGTCGGTCACCCAGGACAGGTTGATCTGGGCGGTGTAGATGCGCCGCATGGCGCCCAGCACCGTGCCGAGATCGAGTTCGAGCCGCCGCCTGGCGTCGGCCTCGCCATGATACAACGCGATGGCATCGACATTCTCGTTGACGCGCACCATCGAGGAGCGCAGCTCGGCTTCGCGTGTATAGCGGTCGCTGTTCAGGCGGATGAGCGGCCGCCCGACCAGCCAACTCAGCCAGGAGGCGATGCCGGCGTAAAGGATGGCGGCCCAGACCATGTAGCCCGGTATGGCCAGCGAGGTCCCGCCGATGTGGAACACGAAGCCCGAGGACAGCTCCCACAGCACGCCGACGAAGGACACGAGCAGGATGCACGACTGCAGCAGGCCGACGCCGAGATCGGTTGACAGATCGGACAGATGCGCGGCGTCCTGCTGCATGCGCTGGTCGGGATTGACGCCGATGGCGCCGGCATTGGCCAGACGGAAGGCGCGCGCCGGCCGCATCCATTGATCGATCAGATCCAGCGTCAGCGCCTCGCGCAGCTTGAGCCTGATCATCTGGTTGAGCCAGGTCTGGCCGATATTGAGCACCAGAAGTCCCCCGGCTATGGCCGCGAAGACGAGGAGCTGGTGCAAAAAGGCCGCCATGTTGCGGCGGGCAAGCGCATCGTAGAAAGGCTGGTTCCAGCGGTTGAGCAGAACCTGGCCGATCGACGTTGCGATGATCACGGCCATGATGCCGACCGATGTCCACAGCAACCATCTGCGAACCGGCGATCCCGCAAGCGCCCGCCGGATCGTCATCACCTGATCGTGCAGGCTGCTGGCCTCGACCGCCACGGCAACCGGCTGAACGGCGGCGGCATTGTCCGGTTGATCAGCCATGGCCGAGGTCCTTGCGTCAGTGCTGCAACCGGATGGAGAAACTTGACAGGCGTTCGTATGAGCTGCCGGATGGGCTGTCGGTCTGCTTGCGACAGATAGGCAGGGAAACGACGTCAGGCACGCTTGCCGCGATCACGAAGCCGTCACCCGCGCAGCCAAGGGCTTGGCATCCGCTTTGTGACGGCCAAGCCGGGTGGCGCCATGCGGCGACAGCACCGGCACGAAGACGCGGCGCGATGCGCGCTGCGCCACCGGCACGCCTTGATAGAGCCGCTTCTGCGCCTCGACCACGATGACCCCGGAAAAGATCGGCCACAGCCGCCGGCCGGCGCGCTCCAGTACATTGTGGAAGCGCATCATGAAACGGCGCCGCGATGGCGGAAAGAACAGCGCATCGGACCAGGCGGCGGGCGTGAAATTGGCCTCGCGCAGCAGTTCCGTAAGCTGGCCTCGCGAAAAGGGCCGGCCGTTGCCGAATGGGGTGTGCTCGAAGCGCGCCCAGACACCGCGCCGGTTGGGCACGACGATGACCACCCGGCCGGCCGGCGACAGCACGCGCCAGATCTCGTTCAGCGTCTCACGCGGGTTCTCGACATGTTCGAGCGAATGGACGAGCAGCATGCGGTCGATGCAGGAATCGACCAGCGGCAGTTCCTCGTCGAAGACCAGTGCCGTCGCCGTCGGCCCCGTCGCCGGCCACACCACCGCGCCTTGCGTTGCCGGCATGAAGGCGAAGACCCGCTCGGCGTCGCTGCCGAACCGCTCCAGCCACGGCAAGGTGTAGCCCAGACCAACC
>NZ_RZPL01000852.1:0-2252 GCF_004022805.1 Mesorhizobium sp. M7A.F.Ca.CA.002.04.1.1
GTCTATGTGATCATGGGCGAGCTTTCCAACCAGGCCGCCGTGCAGCGCACCAAGGACATCGACGATGTGATCGCGACGCCGGATTGCAGCTTCATCAAGATCATCGACAAGCAGACGTCGAACTGGAACCGCGACGAGGCGCAGAACCTGATGACCAACTGGCTTTCGACCGGCAAGCCGTTCGATGGCGTCATCGCCAACAATGACGAAAGCGCCATCGGCGCCATCCAGGCGATGAAGGCCGGCAACATCGACATGAAGGCGGTTGTCGTCGGCGGCGTCGATGCCACCCAGGACGCGCTGGCGGCCATGCAGGCGGGCGACCTCGACGTAACTGTGTTCCAGGACGCGGCCGGCCAGGGCGCCGGCGCTCTCGATGCGGCGCTCAAGCTCTCCAAGGGCGAGAAGGTCGAGCACAAGGTCTACGTGCCCTTCCAGCTGGTGACGCCAGCCAACATCGACAAGTTCCTGAAGAAGAACTGAGCCGCCAGCGGTTCGATACGGAGCGGCGCTCTCGATCAAGACAGCGCCGCTCCCTCTCTCCCTCAGCGCCGGCACGGCGCGAGGGCGACCGCGGCTGATGGAGGACAGAATACGTGGCACAGACATCTCATGGCGTCGGCGGCGTCGGTTATGATGCGAAGAAGCGCACATGGCCGGCCGAGTTCAATGTTTTCCTGGCCCTGGTCATTCTCGTCGTCATCTTCGAACTGATCGGCCGCATCTTTCTCGGCGACAGCTTCCTGTTCAACACACGCAGCGATGTCGGCGGCATCTTCAACGAAGCGCGCCTGCAGATCATCATCCTGCAGGTGTCGATCGTCGGCATCATCGCCATCGGCGTGACACAGGTCATCATCACCGGCGGCATCGACCTGTCCTCGGGCTCGATCGTCGGCGCGACCGCCATGATCGCCATGAGCTTCGCCCAGGTGGCGACGGTCAACGGCAACCCCAATCCCAAGGCGATGTTCCTGGCGCAGGGCTGGACCGACCTGCCTGTCATCGTGCCGCTGCTGGTGGCGATCGCCTGCGGCCTCTTCGCCGGCCTGGTCAATGGCGCGCTGATCGCCTACACGCGCATTCCGCCATTCATCGCCACGCTCGGCATGATGGTGACCGCGCGCGGCATCGCCAAATGGTGGTCCAAGGGCCAGCCGATCTCGTTTCCCACCGAGAGTTTCGCCAGCATCGGCAAAGGCCTGATGCCGGTCGTCATCTTCCTGTCGCTGGCCATCCTGTTCCAGCTGATCATGACCTATACGAGGTACGGCAAGCACTGTTACGCGATCGGCTCCAACGAGGACGCCGCGCGCATGTCCGGCATCAAGATCGCCAATCACAAGATCCTGGTCTACGTCATCGCCGGCATTCTCGCCGCGCTCGCCGCCGTGGTGCTGAGCTCCAAGAACCTGACCGCGCAGTCCGGCATGGGCGTGATGTACGAACTCGACGCCATCGCCATGGCGGTCATCGGCGGGGTCTCGCTGTCGGGCGGCCGCGGCTCGATCATCGGCACGGTGATCGGCTCGCTGATCTTCGGCGTCATCATCTCCGGCTTCACCTTCCTGCGCCTCGACGCCTACTACCAGGAGATGGTCAAGGGCGTGATCATCGTCGGTGCGGTGGTTCTCGACCAGTGGCGCCAACGCCTGCGGGCAATGAGGGCATGACCATGTCAGACATCGTCCTGAAGACCGAAAACCTGACCAAGCGCTATGGCGGCGTGCATGCGCTGGAAGGCGCGAACTTCGAGCTGCGCAAGGGCGAGCATGTCGCCATCATGGGCGACAACGGCGCCGGCAAATCGACCTTCGTGCGCCAGATCACCGGCGTCGAGCAGCGCACCAGCGGCCAGATCTGGTTCGACGGCAAGGAAGTGAACTTTGCCGGGCCGATCGAGGCCCGCACGGCGGGCATCGAGACCGTGTTCCAGAATCTGGCGCTGGCCGACGATCTCGACGTGCCGTCGAACCTGTTCCTCGGCCGCGAGAAGGTTTTGTTCAACCTCGGCCCGTTCTCGATCCTCGACCGCAAATACATGCGCAAGGCAACCGAGGCGGCGCTGGTCCGCACGGCGGTGAAGATCCCCAATCTGTCCAACACCATCCGCCACATGTCGGGCGGCCAGCGCCAGTGCGTGGCGATCGCCCGGACGGCGACCTTCGCCTCCAAGCTGATCATCATGGACGAGCCCACCGCCGCCCTTGGCGTGCAGGAGACCGCGCAGGTCGAAAACATCGTGCGTACGC
>NZ_RZPL01000853.1:0-2250 GCF_004022805.1 Mesorhizobium sp. M7A.F.Ca.CA.002.04.1.1
GGTGGCTGCCATGGCCGGGCTCGAGCTGCCGGTCGAGCCGCGCAAGCGCAATGTCTTCGTCTTCGAGGCGCGCGAGAAATATGCCGACATGCCGCTGCTGGTCGATCCCTCCGGCATCTATGTCCGTCCGGAAGGCTCGGTCTACCTCACCGGCGGCGCCGAACCGGAGGAAGGCGACTGCGCACCCGATCCCGGCGACTTCGAGGTAAACTGGCCACTGTTCGAAGAGGTGATCTGGCCGGTGCTGGCGACCCGTATTCCCGCCTTCGAGGCGATCAAGCCGACCCGTGCCTGGGCCGGCCACTACGACTACAACACGCTCGACCAGAACGCGGTGATCGGTCCGCATCCCGACGTCGGCAATTTCCTATTCGCCAACGGCTTTTCCGGCCACGGCCTGCAGCAGGCGCCAGCAGTGGGCAAAGCGCTGGCCGAGCTGATCGTGCATGGCGGTTATCGCACGGTGGATTGCTCGGCGTTCGGGTATGAGCGGGTGGCGGAGGGAAGGGCGTTCCGGGAATTGAATGTGATTTGAGCGGGCGAAGGGAAGGTCCTTTTTGACGCTGGCGCGAAGGATCGCCACGGTTGCGGAAGAGTATTTCGAGCGAGCCTCAGCCCTTGCGGTCGAACCAGAAGGCGTCGGCCATGCGCTTCATGCCGATACGTTCGTAGAAGCCGACGGCATCGGGCATGGAGATCAGGCTGATGGCGACCGATGGTCCAAGCTGCCGGCGCGCCTCGTCCATCAGGCCCTTGCCGATGCCGAGCCCCTGTGCCGATCGGGAAACGGCGAGTTCGGAGATGTAGCAGACCCAGGAGAAGTCGGTGATCGCCCTGATGACGCCGATCAGCGGCTTGCCCTGAATATCAAGGCGCGCGGTCAGCACCAGATTGGCGCCCGACAGCATCGCCCGCAGCCGCGCTTCATCATCGATCGGCCGTGTCTCGCCGAGGCCGGATTCGACCAGCACGCGACGGAATTCGGCGATGTCGAGCGCGGGTTCTCTTTCGTAGAGGACGTGTGCGTTTTCTGCCATGGCCGCCAGATTGCACCATCGGGCTGGCTTGTGCCACCATGCACGAACAGTTGCCTTTTATTTGCCGCCGGCTTTGTGTAAACCGGGCCTCAGCAAATTCCCCCGCAACGAAAACACGGGCAAAAACCATGGAAAAATTCACCAAGCTCACCGGCGTCGCCGCTCCGATGCCGATCGTCAATGTCGACACCGACATGATCATCCCGAAGGATTATCTCAAGACGATCAAGCGCACCGGGCTCGGCACCGGCCTGTTCGCCGAAATGCGCTACAAGGACGACGGTTCGGAAAACCCGGATTTCGTGCTCAACAAGCCGGCCTACCGCAAGGCGCAGATCCTGGTCGCCGGCGACAATTTCGGCTGCGGCTCCAGCCGAGAGCATGCGCCGTGGGCGCTGCTCGACTTCGGTATTCGCTGCGTCATCTCGACCTCGTTCGCCGACATTTTCTACAACAACTGCTTCAAGAACGGCATCCTGCCGATCACCGTCAGCCCCGAGGATCTCGAGAAGCTGATGGACGACGCCTCGCGCGGCTCCAATGCCACGGTGTCGGTAGACCTCGAAGCCAAGGAAATCCGTGGGCCGGATGGCGGCGTGGTCAAATTCGACCTCGACGACTTCAAGCGGCACTGCCTGCTCAACGGGCTCGACGATATCGGCCTGACCATGGAGAAAGCCGGCGCCATCGCTTCGTTCGAGAAGCGCAACGCCGAACAGCGCCCCTGGGCCTGAGCGGCGCGCTCCGGACGGGTGGATCTGGCCTTTCGGGCCGGTTCGCGGCGACTGAGTGGAGGGACAGTCATGACACGTTCGCTTCTTGCCGGCCTTTGCGGGCTGGCCTTGTTGCTGGGGCAAATCGCCAGCGCGTCTGCGCAGACCCAGACGCCCGCCACACAGCCGGCCCCGGCGACGGAGCAGCCGTCCGCCGATCAGGGGACGAACGCCGCCGATGCTTCCGATGACGACAAGCAGGCCCCGGTGCCATTCGAAGGCGGCACGCTGACCATCACCCAGAAGGAACAGTATGGCGAGAAGGTGCTTGCCTATGACGGCAAGCAGCTGGCCAGCAATTACGATGTCTTCTTCGACAAAATAGTCGAGGTCGGCGGCGTCAAGGTGGCGCTGTTCGATGTCGGCGACGGCGGCAACCAATGCGGGCCGGCGACGGTGATCGTCTGGAAGCCGGAAGGCGGCACGATCCAGAGCACCAC
>NZ_RZPL01000854.1:0-2249 GCF_004022805.1 Mesorhizobium sp. M7A.F.Ca.CA.002.04.1.1
TGGCATGCCCAGGAAATTGATAAACACCGCGAGGCCGAGCAAGCCGAAGACGATTGACGGCACTGCGGCCAGATTGTTGATGTTGACCTCGATAAGGTCGGTGAAACGGTTCTTCTTGGCGAATTCCTCCAGATAGATGGAGGCGGCGACGCCGATCGGCAGCGCGAGCAGCAGCACGATCACCATCATATAAAGCGAGCCGATGATCGCCACGCCCATGCCCGAGGTTTCCGGGCGGCTGGAGGCGCCGTAGGTGAACAGGCCGCTGTTGAAGTGCTCGGCCATCGCGCCCTCGGCCTTGAGCTTGTTCATCCAGGTGATCTGCTGGTCCGAGACCTTGCGTCGCGCTTCCTCGACACTGAGGTCGATCTGGCCCTTGAAAGCCGAGTCGAGATTGGCGGCGGCGAGGATGTTGACGTCGCGTGTCGTGCCGATCACCGAGGGATCGGCGGCAACGATGTCGCGCAACTGGACGCGGGCGCCTTCCGAAAGGAAGCCCTTGAGCTTCTGGATCATCGGCTTGTCATCAGGAGAGATGCCGAGCTTGGCCACCAGCGCGTTTTCTGCGAGCTTGGGATAATTCGCCTTGATCAGAACGCTCGGATCGGTTGCGCGCTTGCCGGAAGGATCGATCACCTTCTCGTCGAACGTGATCGGCAGCGATACCGTCGTCTGCCAGAAGGCGGTGTAGCCTTTCGAGACGATGGTGATCAGCATGATTGCCAGGAACGCCAGGCCTACGGAAATCGCCACGACGCCATAGATGCGGAAACGGCGTTCGGCGGCGTAACGGGCCTTCAGGCCGATGTCGCGGCGCGGATGGGCCGCCGGCCTGACCATCGTATCCATGGGAATGTCGGTCATTCGTACTGCTCCCGATATTTGCGCACGATGTAGAGCGCGACGATGTTCATCACCAGCGTCAGCGTGAACAGCGTCAGCCCGAGCGCGAAGGCGACCAGCGTCTGCGGCGAATTGAACTCGAGGTCGCCGGTGAGCTGGTTGACGATCTTGACGGTGATGGTCGTCATCGCCTCGAACGGGTTGATGGTGAGGTTGGCGGCGACGCCCGCCGCCAGCACGACAATCATCGTTTCGCCGATGGCGCGCGAGGCAGTCAGCAGGATGGCGCCGACGATGCCGGGCAGTGCCGCCGGCAGGATCACCCGCTTGATCGTCTCGGAGCGGGTCGCGCCGAGGCCGAGCGACCCGTCGCGCATGGCGCGCGGCACCGCGGTTATGATGTCGTCTGAGAGAGAGGAGACGACCGGGATCAGCATGACGCCCATGACCAGGCCGGCGGTGAAGATGCTCTGGCCCTGGATGAACGGCGAGCCGCCGGTCAGCGCCGCTGACAGGTCGCGCAGGAACGGCCCAAGCGTGACGACGGCGAAGATGCCGTAGACGATGGTCGGTATGCCGGCCAGCAGTTCAAGCGCCGGCTTGACCACCGAGCGCACCCTGGGCGTTGCGTATTCGGCCATGTAGACAGCCGACATCAGCCCGACCGGCACCGCAACCAGCAGCGCGACGGCGGCGATATAGAGCGTGCCGGCAAGAAGCGGGATCAGGCCGAACTGGCCCTGGCTGCCGCCCGAACCGGCAGCGGCAAAACGCGGATCCCAGACCGTGCCGAAGAAGAAACTCATCGGCGAGACGCTCTCGAAGAAGGTGATCGTCTGGAACAGCATCGAAAGCACGATGCCGACGGTGGTCAGGATGGCGATGGTGGAGGCGGCAAGCAGCCCCCACAGCATCAACCGCTCGACATTGTTGCGCGCCCTGGCGCGCGGCTCGATCTGCCTGAGCGCATAGAAGGCGCCGGCGATCGAGGAAGCCAGAATGACAATGGCGCCGAACAGGCCGAGCCGGTCCTGGACCTTGTTCGCCTCGACGGCGATCGGGATCATGTAATCCTGTGTGTCGCTCGCCAGTGCCACGCCCTTGGCGGCGAGCAGCGGCTGCAACTCGGCAAAGCTGGCAGGCATTGCGGCCAGTGTGCCAGCATCGAGTTTGCGCAGGCCCCTGGCGAGGCTCTTTACCAGGCTGACATCCAGTGCCTCGCTGGCAACCTTGCTGTCGACGGTACGCTCGGGCAAGGCAGCGTGGATGTGCCGGTCAAGATAGACCGAAGAACCGACGGCCCAGACGGCAAGCAGCAAAAGAGCAGGCAGGACGGCGAGCAGGAAGGCCCACCAGCCGTGATAGTGGGCACGCGAATGCGGCTTGACTTTGCCATTGTCCTGGGC
>NZ_RZPL01000855.1:0-2238 GCF_004022805.1 Mesorhizobium sp. M7A.F.Ca.CA.002.04.1.1
CGACAGGGCCGCCCAGGTGCCGCTGACCAGCGCCAGCGCGCTGGCCAGGAAGCCGGTGACCAGGCTGGCCTTGACCGCTCTGCCGGCGGCACCGGAAATGACATCGGTGTAGTGCTCCGTCGTCAGGCCGTTGGGCAGCACGCCGTTCCACTGGTCGGCGAGGCTGGACAGGAGGATGACCGCGAGCGGCGCCAGGAACAGCACGCCGAAGATCAGTGCGAAGAGCACCCACAGGACAAGACGACCGGAGCGTGACCAGACCAGCATGGGCTAGGCTCCCAACCGGCCGGCGGCGAAACGGTAGAGGCCAAACAGGCCGAGCGACAGCGCGATGTTGACGACGGCGATGATACAGGCGACCTGATAGGCCGATTCCTGGATCGCCTTGCCATAGATCAGCAGCGGCAGGGTGATGACGCCCTTGGCGCCGATGAACAGCACGATGCCGAATTCGTTGACAGTCAACAACAGGCAGAGGCTGCCGCCGGCGATGAGTGCCGGGATTGCCGCCGGCAGGATCACCTGGCGAACGATGCGAAACGGCCGCGCGCCGAGCACGCTCGCCGCTTCGATCTGGCCACGGTCGACCAGCGAAAAGGCGGCGAGCAGCGGCCGCAGGATGAAGGGTGTGTAGACAGTGACCTCGGCCAGGATCACACCCCACGCGGAATAGAGGAAATCGACGGGCGGCAGCGGCAGCGAAAAGGTCTCCATCAGCCCGGCATTGAGCATGCCGGCGGAGCCATAGAGGAAGGTGAAGGCAAGCGTCACCAGGAATGTCGGCAGCGCGATGAAGGTATCGATCAGCCGGGCGATGAAGCCGCTGCCGGGGAACGGCACGAAGGCCAGAATCAGCGCCAGCACGAGGCCGACGACCAGACATCCGGCCGTCGCCGCGACCGAGATCGACACCGTGTTGATCAGCGCGTTGAGGAAGAAGCGCGAATGCAGCACGCGGATGACTTCGGCGACATTGGCGACGCCACTGTCGTCGAGGAAGGCCTGGCGGGCAATCAGTGCCAACGGATAGAAGAACAGCAGCGCCAGCAGGGCCGCCGGTGGCACTATCCACAATTTACCCGACGAGAGCTTCATCGCCGGCGCAGGGATGGCGACCGCCTCAGACACCGGCGTCTTCCGGGAGAAGCGAGGTGTCGGCGGGCGCGAAGAACAGCGGCACCTTGGCGCCGGGTTCGGGCAAGGCGATCGGCAGCCTGGTCGCCGAGACACGCACCGGCGTGCCGTCGACGTCGAGCACGAGATGGGTCAGTTCGCCCTGCCAGTGCACTTCCTGGAGCGTGCCCACGATGCGGTTGGTATGGTCGCTGTCGGCGGTCAGGCTGAGATGCTGCGGCCTGATACAGAGCAGGCTCTTGTCGCCGGCCTTCTCGTTGCGGCCGGCGCCGGTCAGCAGCGCGTCACCATGCCTTGCCGTGGCAAATCCCTTCGACCCGACGGCCTCGGCAACCGTTACCGGAAGAAGATTGGCGCGGCCGAGGAACTCGGCCGTAAAACGGTTTGGCGGGCGGCGGTAGAGTTCGGTCGTCGGTCCATGCGAACAGACCCTGCCGTCGCGCATGATGGCGATCTTGTCGGCAAGCGTCAGTGCCTCGGTCTGGTCGTGGGTGACATAGAGGATCGTGAGGCCGGGCAGGCTGCGGTGCAGCCGGGCAATCTCCTCGACCATGTTGCGGCGGATCTGGGCGTCGAGCGCCGAGAGCGGCTCGTCGAGCAGGAGCACGCGCGGCCGCACGGCCAAGGCACGCGCAATCGCCACGCGCTGCTGCTGGCCGCCCGAAAGCTCGCGCGGATAGCGCCGGGCATAGGCCGACATGCCGACAGTGCCCAGCGCATCCTTGATCCGCTCACCGATCAGCGCCTTGTCGGCGCCCTGTGCTCTGAGGCCGAAGGCAACGTTGTCCTCGACCCGCATATGCGGAAACAGCGCGTAGTTCTGCACCACCATGCCAAGGCCGCGCTCGTAGGGCGGCAGATCGGTCACATCGGTGGCGCCGATGCGGATCCGCCCGCTGGCGGGTCGCACGAAGCCGGCCACGGCGCGCAAGGCCGTCGTCTTGCCGGAGCCGGATGGGCCGATCATCGCCAGGATCTCGCCAGGTGCGATATCCAGGGTCAGCGGATGCAGGACGACATGCGCGCCATAGGCAACGCTGACCTTGTCGAAATGGACATTGGAGCCGGCGCCGCGAACCTTCGCGGCGTCGATGTCCATGACAC
>NZ_RZPL01000856.1:0-2232 GCF_004022805.1 Mesorhizobium sp. M7A.F.Ca.CA.002.04.1.1
GCGCCATCACCGCCGAGGAGTTGCAGGACCGCTACCACACCCATTGCGACCCGCGCCTCAACGCCGACCAGGCGATCGAACTGGCGTTCCTGGTGTCAGACCTGCTCAAGAAGAGCCACCCGGTGCAGCACAAGCAGGTTGCGAACGGTTAAGCTCGATTTCGGCCTGAACGGCTGACGGAAAAAGCGCTGGAGAAATCCGGCGCTTTTCTTTTGGTTGGTTCAGTGCCCGCGTTCCCAGCGCAGGCCGGCGAGTCTGGGGTCAGCAAACGCCGCCCTTGAAAACTCGATGCGCTTTTCCGGAAACTCGCAGATCGCCTGCACGCCGAACGCACCAAGCCGGATGCGCCAGGTCCGCGGCTCCATTCTCCACGCCAGTACATGTCGCATTTGCTTGCGTGCGTGCGCCGCAAAGCTGGAATCCTGAAGGCGATGCCAGGCACTTTTCTTTCAAGGAGGATCGACGTGAGTGGTGGTCACCAGGGATCGTGTCTGTGTGGAGCCGTCCGCTTCAGAACGAACGGAGCGTTGCGTGGCGTCGTCTATTGTCATTGCTCGCAATGCCGCAAGCAGAGCGGACATTTCTATGCCGCGACCAATGTTGCCAATGTCGACATCGTGATCGATGGCGTGGAAAGTATCACCTGGTACGAAGCCTCTACCTTCGCCAGGCGTGGGTTCTGCAAGGCATGCGGGTCGGTGCTGTTCTGGAAGCCGCGAGACCAGGACTACGTTTCAGTCATGGCGGGATCGTTCGACAAGCCGACAGGTCTTGAGGGGGAATGCCATATCTTCGTTGGTGACAAGGGCGACTATTATTCGATCGACGACGGGCTGCCGCAGTTTGAAAAGTCGACACCGTCCATACCGGTTGCTGAATGAATCTTGGACAAGTCACCTTATTCCATTGATCTGGCCAGCCATTGCATTATCCCGTGCCGGTGATTCGCAAAGGGGTTTGGCATGCAGCGGCTGATCGACGCTTATTTCAATTCGGTGCGGGCGTTTCGCAAGCTGGCCGCCAGCGAGAAGGCTTTCCAGCAGGAGCTGATGCTGCTGGCGCTGGCACTGCCGCTCGGCTGGTTCGTTTCGATCTCGTGGCGCGGTTATGCCTTGCTGATCGGCGCGGTGCTGCTCTTGATCATGGTCGAGGTGCTTAACACCGGCATCGAGGCGGCATGCGACGCTTTCAGCCGCGAGTTCAATGTCGACATCCAGTTGGCCAAGGATTGCGGTTCGCTGGCGGTGCTGATTTCGGTGCTCATCGTCGCCGGTGTCTGGGGCATCGCCATTATCGAGCGGATCACTGGGCTACCGATCTAGCCTTTCGATGCCTATATGGCAGTCACCAAAGGAGACTGTCATGGCCGGGGCCGCCAATTTTCTGCTTCTCGAACGCGTGGGCCTGCCAGACGATCTGCGCTGGCTCGTCGAAAAATACCCGCGTGAAAACTGGCAGGACCATGCCAACGTCCACGGCATCGCCAATATGTGGCTGCAGCGGCACGACATGTTCCGCGAACTTGGCGGCATGCTGGCCAACGGCATTGACGACTTCCGTGAGGGACGGCTGACGGCGCCTGATTTCGCGCGCTGGTTCGCGCCGCGCCTCAATCATTTTCTTGGGCATCTCGACGGTCACCACAATGTCGAGGATTATCAATATTTCCCGATCTTCGCCAAGGCCGAGCCCCGTTTGAAGCGCGGCTTCGAGATTCTCGATGCCGACCACCACACCATCCATGAAGGGCTGGAGCGCAATGCCGAGGCGGCCAATGCCTTCATTAAGACGCTTCAGGAGAGCGAGGACAGACAGCGCTTTGCAGCCGACGCCTATGCCGACGAAAACAGCCGGCTGATCGCCATGCTGACAAGACATCTTGCCGACGAGGAAGACCTGATCGTCCCGCTTATCCTCGATCGGGGGGATCAGGCGCTCGGCGTGGATTGACGATCAGCCTTCCCTGGCGCGTTCCCTCCTGGCGATGTGACGGGCGACGAGCCATGCCACAACGGCCACGGTCAGGCCGATGCCAAGACCGATCAGCAACCGTTCGTGATGCATCAGCGCCTGGCCGATGAAGTGCTCTGCGCCAAGTCCAAAGACATAACCGATCGTACCGAACAGCACCGCCCAGACCGCCGATGAAAGCGCGTTGAGGATGACGAAGCGCGGCGCTGTGATATTGGAGAGCCCGGCTGCAATGCCGCCGACGAGACGCATGCCGTAGAT
>NZ_RZPL01000857.1:0-2230 GCF_004022805.1 Mesorhizobium sp. M7A.F.Ca.CA.002.04.1.1
ACGCCGCGCTGTCCTTAGGGCCAGTTGATCCATGGGGGAGGAAGGCCAATGCAGAAGCTGCAATCGCAGGGCGTCCATCACATCACGCTGGTCGGCGCCGGGCGCCAGACCTCTATCGATTTCTGGGAAGGCGTGCTCGGCATGCCGTTCATCTTCGAACAGCCCAATCTCGACAAGCCGAGGGAAAGCCACCTCTATTTCGATCCCGGCGACGGCCGGCTGATCACTATCTTCACCGACGAGAGCCGGACGCCGGAGAAGCGGCGCACGCCTACCGATCCGGGCTGTGTTCACCACATCGCCTTTTCGGTGTCGCGCGTCACCTTTCTGCAGGCGGTCTCCCGGCTTGACGAGCGCGGCATCAAGCACAGCGGCGTCAAGGATCGCGGTTTCATGGATTCGATCTATTTCGAGGATCCGCTCGGCCTGCTGATCGAGTTGGCGTCCTACCGCTTCGAACCGCCGGCGGGCTTCACCCATGCGGATGTGCTGATGGAAGCGCACAGGCTGCGGGTCGGGCGCGGCGACTACAACATCGCCGAAGTGCATCTCGCCGATGCGATCCAGACGCTCGTAGAGCGTTCCCGTGCCACTCTGTCGGACGATCGGGCGCCGAAGAACCCATACTGAACAGACCAGAGGGAGGAACAAGATGGCCAAGACAGCGACGAAGACTGCCGGGAAATCCGCGGCCAAAGCTGCCGCCAAGCCGGCGGCGAAAGCTGCGGCAACGCCAAAAGCCAAGGCGGCCGCCAAGCCTGCGGTGAAGGCGACGGCAAAAGCCGCGCCCAGGGCCAAGGCCAAGCCGGCCAAGAAGCCGGCGCTGAAGCTCAGCATGCTGAAGCCCAGCGTCAACAACATGACCGTGCGGGTGTTTGCGCGCGCGGCGGGTTTCGACCACGCCGAGACCGATGCCTGGGGCCACACCCGTTCGCCGGAGTTCATGGCGCGAAATCCCGCCCATTTGACACCGATGATCGAGGACAAGGGCCTGCCCAGAGGCGTGCTGTGGGAAAGCTGCGCTATCATGCAGTATCTCGCCAACAAGCACGGGTTGGAGAAATTCTATCCGAAGGCGCCGGCCAAGCGGGCGATGGTCGACAGTGCGATGTTCTACCTGATCGGCACGCTCTACCCCTATGTGGCGCGCGCCACCTATCCGGCGCTCGGCTTCCCGCACTATGCCGGCGAGGTCGGCCACAGCGACGCCCATCCCGACAAGAAGTCCGAAGCCCAGAAGGCGGCGATGGCGGCGATTGCCGAGCCGCTGGAGGTCTTCCACTCGTTCTTCAGGGACGGCAAGCCGTTCATCGGCGGCAAGCATCCGTCGATCGCCGATATCCGGCTGGCGGCGACGCTCGAATTTCTGGCCGTCATCGACTATGCCTTGCCCAAATGGGCGAAGGACTATGTGGCGGCGATTGAGAAGAAGCTCGGCAAGGCCTATAGCGAGCCGGCCGGCGACGTGCGCGGTTATATCGCCCATGTGAAGTCCCAGGCCAAGGCCTGAGCTTAAGGGTTCGTTAACCAAAGCCCTGTCTACTGCAGGCAATTCGCTTTCGGCCCGCGACCACGGATGTACTGGCGCAGAACGTCGCAGCGATAGGAAAGGTCGGCGCAATGCCGGCCTTTTGCTTTTCGCACGCTTTGTTCGACGCAATTCCCAAGGGAAAAGCGTTATGCGCTTTTCCGGGAAAACCGTTTCACACTTAACCGGCATTGCTTTATCGCCAGGCGCGATCGAGCAGCGATCAGACCGCGCAAGCCCAGTCAGGTGTCGCTTTTTCGGCGTCAAGTTTGCCGAGAGATATTGCCATTGCCGACGTTGGCCCTACCATCCATTGAGCGTCCCAGATGGACCGTGGTCAGGCGTGAGGGCTGGCGATGAAAAGCGTTGCGAGACGGATTGCGGTTGCGGGCGTGGTGCTGGCGGGCGCTGTTCATGCGTCAAGTGCAGCTGAACTCAACACGATGGACGATGTCGGGGCCGCGATCCAGGCTTGCTGGACACCGCCGGCGGGAGCGGGAACCGCCAGCGTCACCTTGAGCTTCAGCTTCAAGCGGGACGGCACGCTGATCGGCCCACCGAGGCCGACAGCCATCAAGGTGGAAGGCGATGCCAAGGCGAAGAAGTCCTTTGTCGACGCCGCAACGACCGCCTTGCAGAATTGTCTGCCCCTGACCTTCTCAGCGAAACTGGCGCAAGGCATCGCCGGCAACGTGTTCACGT
>NZ_RZPL01000858.1:0-2228 GCF_004022805.1 Mesorhizobium sp. M7A.F.Ca.CA.002.04.1.1
CTCTGGCTGACGGTGGCGATCTTCCTGCCGCTCTCGGCCATGGTCTTTTTCTCGTTCATGACCGAGCTGCCGCTGTCGGGAAAGCCGTGGACATTCACCCTTGGCAACTATGCCACCTTCTTCTCGCAAAGCCTCTATCTGACACTGCTGCTGGCCTCACTGCGGCTTGGCCTCGAAGTGACGCTGTGGTGCGTCGTCATCGGCTATCCCGCCGCTTACGTGCTCGCCAAAGTGCTGAAGGGGCGCAGCCGCGAGGCGATCTTCCTGCTCGTCATCTTGCCGTTCTGGTCGAACGGGCTGGTGCGCATCTTTTCCTGGGCGATGGTTTTGCGCGAGGGCGGCATTCTCGACACCGCGCTCAACGCCGTGCTGCCGTTCAAGATCAACATCGACCTGATGTATTCCTATCCAGCCGTCATCATCGGGCTGGTGCATTCCTACGTGCCTTACATGGTGCTGACCTGCTATCTCACGCTGCAGGCGATCGATGACTCCCTGATTGAGGCCGGGCGTTCGCTTGGCGCTTCACGGCTACAGGTGCTGAAGCGGGTGATCATCCCGCTGTCGATGCCCGGATTGGTCGCGGGTGCGGCCCTGATCTTCGTCCCCGTCGTCGGCTCGTTCATGGAGCCGCGCATCCTCGGCGGTCGCACCGGCACCTTCTACGGCACGGTCATCGAGGACCAGTTCGTCGCCGTGTTCAACTGGCCGCTCGGTGCCGCGCTTTCCTTCATCCTGCTGGCCGTGGTGCTGGTCATCCTGGCGGTGGCGTCGCCGGTGCTGCGGAGGGCCGCGTGATGGCGACGACCCGCGTCCTCGAATGGCTTGGCCGCTTCTACATCGGTCTGCTGCTCGCCCTCCTCTATCTGCCGATCATCATCATGGCGCTGATGTCGTTCAACGTCTCGCCCTTCTACCAATTGCCGTTCGAATGGACGACCGAATGGTACGCTTCGCTGTGGCAGAACGACCAGCTGATCGCCGCCACCTGGAACAGCGTCGAGATCGCCGTCATCACCACCGTCATCTGTGTCGTGCTCGGCTCGGCGGCATCGCTGGCGCTCTATCGCTATGAGTTTCGCGGCAAGAAATTCCTGCAGGCGCTGTTGTTTCCGCCGATCGCCATTCCGTGGCTGATCACCGGCACGGCGATGCTGATCTTCTTTTTCGGCGTCGGCATCGGTCGCGGGCTGCATGCGATCCTGCTTGGCCATGTCGCACTGGCGCTGCCCTATGTCATCGTCGTCGTCTCGGCCCGGCTGCAGACCTTCGCGCCGGAGCTGGAAGAGGCGGCACGCTCGCTCGGCGCCAACCAGTGGCAGGTAACGAGGCGCGTCACGCTGCCTTGGATCATGCCAGGCGTTATTGCCGGAGGGCTGTTTGCGTTTGCAGTGTCGTTCGACCAGTTCGTGGTGTCCTATTTCCTGGCGACGCCTGGGCAGACGACGCTGCCGGTGGAAATCTACGCCGCGATCCGCAAAGGATTCACGCCCGAGATCAATGCGGTCTCGACGATCATCATTGTCGTGTCGATGGCGCTGATGCTGCTCACGGCGCGGTTCTTCAAATTCGGCGGAGAGAAATAATGGCCGGCGTGCAGGTATCTGATGTCTCGCGCAGTTTCGGCGCACACAAGGCGCTGGACAATGTCTCCATCGATTTCGCCGATGGCGGGTTCTATGCGCTGCTGGGGCCGTCGGGCAGCGGCAAGACCACGCTGCTGCGCCAGATTGCCGGTTTCGATTTTCCCGATTCGGGCCGCATCACCATCGGCGGCGAGAGCGTCGAGCGGGTGCCGGTCGAAAAGCGGCGCATCGGCATGGTGTTCCAGAACTATGCGCTGTTTCCCAATATGAGCGTCGCCGACAATGTCGCCTTCGGCCTGTCGGTGCGCGGCGAGGCCAAGGCGGTGATTGCAACGGAGGTGCAGCGCGCGCTCGATCTGGTGCAGCTCGGCAAGCTTGGTGGCCGCCGGCCGCACCAACTCTCCGGCGGGCAGCGGCAGCGTGTGGCTCTCGCCCGCGCTATCGTCACCAAGCCGCGCGTGCTTTTGCTCGACGAGCCGCTCGGCGCGCTCGACAAGGCGCTGCGCGTCGATATGCAGATCGAGCTCAAGCGCATCCAGCGCGAGATCGGCATCACCACCATCTTCGTCACGCACGACCAGGAAGAAGCGCTGACGATGAGCGACCGCATCGGCATATTGCGCGACGGCAGGCTGGTGCAGG
>NZ_RZPL01000859.1:0-2219 GCF_004022805.1 Mesorhizobium sp. M7A.F.Ca.CA.002.04.1.1
GGCCATGAGACACTGGCGCAGCGGCTGGAGCAGAAACATGTGCCGGGCGAAGTGAAGGATGAAGAGACCGCCGCCGAGCAGCGCCAGTTCATCCTCACCTATGTGCAACCAGGGCTGGCCGGGCTGATGGACGGATCGGTGTCCACACTGGCGCCGATCTTTGCTGCCGCCTTTGCCACGCATGACACCTGGCAGACGCTGCTGGTCGGGCTTGCCGCCTCGATCGGCGCCGGCATTTCGATGGGCTTCACCGAAGTCGCTTCAGACGACGGCAAGCTGTCGGGCCGCGGCTCGCCGCTCAAGCGCGGTCTGACCGTCGGCATCATGACGACGCTAGGCGGTCTCGGGCATGCACTCCCCTATCTCATTCCGCATTTCTGGACGGCGACCGGGGTTGCCGCGGTGGTGGTGTTCTTCGAATTGTGGGCGATCGCTTTTGTCCAGAACCGCTACATGCAGACGCCCTTCCTGCGCGCCGCCTTCCAGGTGGTGCTGGGCGGCGCCCTGGTGTTCGCGGCCGGCGTGCTGATCGGGAATGCGTGAGTAGCCTCACTCACCCATTCACCGCCCGACTGTCGGCCGGCGCCTCGTCCCTTTCCGTCAGCCCATAGTCCCTCACGACATGGGCGATGCGCAATCGGTAGCCGGCAAAGATGCCGCCGCGACCGGCCTTCTGCGCCTGCCGGTGTTCCTCGGTGTTGCGCCAGTCCTTCACGGCTTCCTCATCTCGCCAGAACGACAGCGACAGGATGCGGTTCGGATCGGCCAGGCTCTGAAAACGCTCGATGGAGAGAAAGCCGTCAATGCCGTCGAGCAGCGGACGCAGGTCCGCGGCGATGCTCAGATAGGCATCGCGCCGGCCCTCCGCCGGTTCGACCTCGAAGATGACGGCAATCACGGCAGCACCAGTTTCGCGTGCGGGCCTGAGGCCAGTTTCAGGAACATGCGATCCTCCTTCAGGATGAATCTCTCGCGTTTGGCGAACTCGTAGTTTGCCTTGCCGGCGGGATCGGCGGCAAGCCGGGCGCGATAGGCTTCGTAGGCGGCCAGGCTTTCGATGTTATAGGCCGCATAGGCGGTCGTCGCCGAGCCCTCATGCGGCGCGTAATAGCCGATCAGATCGGCGCCGCAGCGCGGAATGGCCTGACCCCAGTTGCGCGCATACTCCTCGAAGGCCGCCTTGCCGAACGGGTCGATCTCGTAGCGGATGAAGCAGGTGATGGTCATTGTGGTCTCCTCGGGGCTGCGTCAATAGTTTGAACGACATCGAAACGTCGTGCCGACTGGTCTGCTAGGGCTGCCAGAAGGACTTCGCGCATTCGCGGCGCACGTCTTGCCGCGTCAGGCCAAGGTCGCGCAGCTGATGGTCGTCGATCTCGGCAAGGTCGAGACGCTGCAGATGGCGGTCATACCAGCGGGCCAGCAGCCGCGAACGCAACCAGCTGACGAACGGGAAGAACCGACGGCTGTGGAGCGGGGCTGAGGGGAAAGCGGTTCGTGCGGCCATCGTCGTCTCCTTGATCTCACCGGAGAATAGTGATTATCTGACAAGAACGCTTCGATGAGGAACGAACTATGCGCGAAGGACCCGACATCGCCCGCATCGCCAGCCTGGTCGGCGACCCGGCACGGGCAAACATGCTAAATGCCCTGATGGGCGGCACGGCGCTGACGGCAAGCGAGCTGGCGCTCGAGGCCGGCGTCTCGCTGCCGACCGCCAGCTCGCACCTGGGCAAACTGATGGAAGGTGGGCTGCTCACGGTGGCGAGCCAGGGCCGGCATCGCTATTACGGCCTCGCCGGACCGCAGGTGGCGGGCATGATCGAAGCCATCACAGGCGTCGCGGAAGCCGTCGGTCCAAAGCGTGTGCGGCCGGGTCCGCGCGATGCAGCGATGCGCGTGGCGCGCGTCTGCTACGATCACCTCGCCGGCGAGCAGGCAGTGGCGATGCTCGACCGGCTCGTCGCCAAGAACGTACTGGTCCGCGACGAACAAGAGATCAGGCTCGGGCCATCGGCGGCTTCGCATTTCGCCGCGATCGGCATCGACGTCTACACCAAGCCGCGCCGGCCGGTATGCCGCGCCTGCCTCGACTGGAGCGTGCGCCGTTCGCACCTCGCCGGCACGCTGGGCGCCGCCATCCTCGACAAGATCCTTGCCGAGAAATGGGCGCGCCGCGAGAAGGACAGCCGCGCGGTGATTTTCTCGCTGCCGGGCAA
>NZ_RZPL01000085.1:0-11798 GCF_004022805.1 Mesorhizobium sp. M7A.F.Ca.CA.002.04.1.1
GGATGGTGCAGGCGGCGTTGATTTCCGGCGTCACGCCGAGGCGAACCTGGCTGTAGATCTTCATCGGCAGCGTCGTCGCGCCCGGCCCCGAGGTGAAGCTGGCAATGACCAGATCGTCGAGCGAAAGGGTGAAAGCCAGCATCCAGCCGGAGACGATCGCCGGCATGATGACCGGCAATGTGATCTGGAAGAAGGTCTTCACCGGCGTGGCGCCAAGATCCATCGCGGCTTCCTCCAGCGAGCGGTCGAAAGTCATGAGCCGCGACTGCACGACCACGGCGACGAAGCACATGGTCAGCGTGATGTGGGCGAGCGTCACGGTGAGGAAGCCGCGGTCGAGCCCGACGGCGACGAAGAGCAGCAGCAGCGACAGGCCGGTGATGACTTCCGGCATGACCAGCGGCGCAAAGACCATGCCGGAAAACAGCACCCTGCCCTTGAAGCGCGTGTAGCGGGTCAAGGTGAGTGCCGCCAGCGTGCCCAGCACCGTCGCAACCGTGGCCGAGATCAGGCCAACACGCGCCGTCACCCAGGTCGCGTCCATGAGACCCTGGTTGTGGAACAGCGAGACGTACCATTTGGTCGAGAAACCGCCCCAGACCGTGACCAGTTTCGATTCGTTGAACGAGAAGACGATGAGCAGCACGATCGGCAGGTAGAGAAAGGCAAAGCCAAGCACGATCGAGGTGATGTTGAAGCGGCTCCAGGTGGCGTTCATGAGGTCACCTGTCCATTTCCTGAGCGCGCGCCTGAGCCCGCTGGAAGAGCATGATCGGCACGATCAGCAGCAACAGCAGGATGACGGCCACGGCCGACGATACCGGCCAGTCGCGATTGGCGAAGAACTCGTTCCACAACGTCTTGCCGATCATCAGCGTCTGCGATCCGCCGAGCAGATCGGGAATGACGAATTCGCCGACAGCCGGAATGAACACCAGCAGACAACCGGCGATGACGCCGGGCAGCGACAGCGGGAAGGTGATTTTCCAGAACGCACTGGTCGGCGGGCAACCGAGATCCTTGGCCGCCTCGATCAGCGAATAGTCCATCTTCTCGAGAGCGGAATAGAGCGGCAGCACCATGAACGGCAGGTAGGAATAGACGATGCCGATGAAGATCGCCGTATAGGTGTTGAGGATGATCAGCGGCTGGTGGATGATGCCGGTGGCGAGCAGCAGCTGATTGAGCAGCCCTTCGGGCTTGAGAATGCCGATCCAGGCGTAGACGCGGATCAGGAACGAGGTCCAGAACGGCAGGATGACCAGCATCAGCAAGGTCGGGCGGATCGTCGCCGGCGCGCGCGCCATGCCGTAGGCGATGGGGTAGCCGACGAGCAATGTCAGGACCGTCGAGACCGCGGCGATGATGACGCTGGTCACATAGGCGTTGAAGTAGAGCGCGTCCTGCGTCAGCCAGGTGTAGTTGTCGAGGCTGAGCTGTTTCAGCTGAGCCAGGAACCCTGAGATACCGCCGCTGAAATCGAGCGCCGGCGTATAGGGCGGAATGGCGATCGCCGTCTGCGACAGCGAGATCTTGAAGACGATGACGAACGGAATGAGGAAGAAGAACAGCAGCCAGACATACGGGATGATGATGACCAGTCGGCCAACGAAGGCAGCACCCAGCCTGGCAAGGATGGATCTGCCGGCATTGGATGCCGGAGAGGCTGATGCTGTGGTGACGGCGGCGCTCGACATGGTCGCCCCCTACCGCGTCAGCACGACGCCGGCGTCGGGCCGGAAGGAAACCCAGGCGCGGTCGTTCCAGCTCAACGGATCCTCGGTGATGCGGGCCGCGTTCATGGTGCTGGCGCGCACCACCTGGCCGTCGTCCAGCCTGACATGATAGACGGTCATGTCGCCGAGATAGGCGATGTCGTAGACCTCGCCCTCGATGGCGTTGACGGCCTCGGCCGGCTTCTTCGACGACACCTTGATCTTTTCGGGCCTGATGGCGAAGGTGACGGCCGTCCCGGCCCCGGCGGTGCCGGCATTGTCGGTGCGGATGGTGATGCCGTTGCCGGCGTCTATGCAGGCGCTGCCCGCCTCGCCACGCGCGATCTTGCCCTCGAACATATTCACGTTGCCGACGAAGCCAGCGACGAAACGCGATCCCGGCGCCTCGTAAACTTCGGCCGGCGTTGCCACCTGCATCACCTCGCCCTTGTCGATGATGGCGATGCGATCGGCCATGGTCATCGCCTCTTCCTGGTCGTGGGTGACGACGACGAAGGTCAGGCCGAGATTCTGCTGCAGGTCCATCAGTTCGAACTGCGTCTCTTCGCGCAGCTTCTTGTCCAACGCGCCGAGCGGCTCGTCGAGCAGCAGCACCTTCGGCCGCTTGGCGACCGAGCGGGCGAGCGCGACGCGCTGGCGCTGGCCGCCGGACAGTTGATGCGGCTTGCGCTTGGCGAACTGCTCGAGCTTGACCAGCTTCAGCATCTCGGCAACGCGCGATGCGATTTCGGGCTTCGGCATGCCGTCCTGCTTGAGGCCGAAGGCGATGTTGTTCTCGACCGTCATATGCGGGAACAGCGCATAGGACTGGAACATCATGTTGACCGGCCGCCGGTAGGGCGGGATGCCGCGCAGA
This sequence comes from Mesorhizobium sp. M7A.F.Ca.CA.002.04.1.1, assembly GCF_004022805.1. Lineage (NCBI taxonomy): Bacteria > Pseudomonadati > Pseudomonadota > Alphaproteobacteria > Hyphomicrobiales > Phyllobacteriaceae > Mesorhizobium > Mesorhizobium sp. M7A.F.Ca.CA.002.04.1.1. Next base: position 2,593 of record NZ_RZPL01000085.1, read on the forward strand.
TCCTGGCCATCGAGCAGAATGCGGCCGGCTGTCGGCTCCTCGAAGCCGGCGAGCATCCTGAGCAGCGTCGACTTTCCACAACCGGAAGCACCGAGCAGCGCGAAGAACTCGCGCTCGAAGATGGTCAGAGACAGATTGTTGACGGCGGTGAAGTCACCGAACTTCTTGGTGACGTTGTCGAACTGGATGTACGGCTTGGCGTTCGGGTCGTTCCACGGTGCAAAATCCCTGCGGATGCTGCCAAGCGATTTCATGTCCCACTCCGTCCTGATTTTCTTGCTTCTTGCCCCAGGTAAAAACGGTCCCGGCAGGTGGCTGCCGGGACCGTGTCGGATTGCTTACTGGCCGGTGACGATCTTGGTCCAGGTGCGCGTGATGACGCGCTGGGTCTTGGGATCGTATGGCGAGACGGTGTAGAGCTTCTTTATGGTCTCGGCATCGGGATAAACCGAGGGATCCTCCAACAGTGCCTTGTCGACGAATTGCTGCGAAGCCTTGTTGCCGTTTGCGTAGAGCACGTAGTTCGACGACTTGGCGATAACTTCCGGCTTCATCATGTAGTTGATGAACTCGAGCGCCTCCGCGACATGCGGCGCGTCGGCAGGGATCGCCATCTGGTCGAACCACATCTGCGCACCCTCCTTCGGCACGGAATAGCCGATCTCGACGCCCTGCTTGGCCTCGACCGCGCGGTTGCGGGCCTGGAACACGTCACCCGACCAGCCGACGGCCAGGCAGATATCGCCGTTGGCGAGCGCGTTGATGTATTCGGAGGAATGGAACTTCCTGATATAAGGTCGGACCTTGAGCAAGGTCTCCTCGGCCTTGGCGATATCGTCGGGCGATGTGCTGTTCGGGTCGAGGCCGAGATATTTCAGTGCAGCCGGAATGATGTCGGCCGGCGAGTCCAGCACGTAGACGCCGCAGTCCTTCAGTTTGGCCAGGCTGTCGGGGTTGAAGAAGACATCCCAGCTGTCGATCTTGTCGGTGCCGAGTGCCGCCTGCACCTTCTTGATGTTGTAGCCGATGCCGACCGTGCCCCACATGTAGTTGACCGAGTATTCGTTGCCGGGGTCGTACTTGGCCGTGCGTTCCGAAACCGTATCCCACATGTTGGAAATGTTGGGCAGCTTCGACTTGTCGAGCTTCTGGAACACGCCGGCCTGGATCTGGCGCGCAAGGAAATTGCCGCTGGGCACGACGACGTCATAGCCGCTGCCGCCGGCAAGCAGCTTGGTCTCAAGGATTTCGTTGGAATCGAAGGTATCATAGACGACCTTGATGCCGGTTTCCTTGGTGAAATCGTCGATGATCGAACTGTCGATGTAGTCCGACCAGTTGAAGACGTTGACGACACGATCTTCGGCGTGACCGCCGACGGTGAAAAATGTCAGGAATGCCGACGTTGCCGAAAGCCAGAGCGCTTTGCGGATCATGCTATTCTCCTTTGATGAGTGTTCCTTCACCGGCTCGTCGCGACATCAGCGCGACCGGCATTTTCTTCAGACTATTGAGCTTTCCAAGGGGCGACAAGCGCGAACTGCCGAGACCATGCAGGCGGTTCGATGAGATGGTTGGATGCCCCTGAGGCGGCCTGGGAGGCGTGCCAATACCGTCAGAGGCTTTCGCCATGGCGCGGGCAGAGATACGACGATATGGTCCGGTCCCGATCGGACCGGCTGGGAGACTTGGCAAGATACGCCTGTCTTGTTGTTGCCGTATTCCCAGCCTGCCCGTGCCGCAGCGACGTTGTCAATGGCAAAGCTGCAGGCCGCTTCAATTAGGTGACGGCACCCCGGTGACCCCTGCGCGTTCGGGCCTTGCCTGGCGCTTGAATTCGAGCCCGATATGGACGAGCAGCGCCGTGACCACAACCGCGCCGCCGATGATGGTGCGCCCCGACGGCACCTCGGAATGAATGAGCCAGACCCATATCGGGCCGAGGATCGGCTCGAACGTGCCGAGCAGCGCCGCGATGGCCGCCGGGATCAGTCGCGCGCCGGTGGCGAAGAAGGCCAGGCCGAGGCCGAGATTGACCACGCCGAAGGCAAACAGAAAGCCCATGTCACTGACAGATACGGTGAGGGTCGATGCCTGCGAGACGGCAAAGCCGGCCGCGAGCATGGTGCCGAGGCACGTCGCCGGCGTCATGCGCACGCCGGAGAACCGCCGGGTGATGACGGTGGCGACTGAAAACATGACCGCGATCAACAGCGCCAGCCCATCGCCTATGGGCGAGACGGCGCCATCGAGCGATTCCGACACCATGATGGCGACGCCGGTGATGACGGCGGCGATTGCCACCCAGGTCGCGACACCAACCCTTTCGCGAAACAATGCCCAAGCAAACAGCGCCGCCAGCAACGGCACGCCTGCCTGCATCAAAAGGATGTTAGCGACGGTGGTGTAGGCGAGCGCCACGACGAAGGCGGTCGATGCCGTGGCAAAGCAGATCCCGACGGCAAGGCCGGGCAACCCCATGTCACGGAACAGCTTCAGCATGCCACGCCAGCCGTCACGCCAAACCATGAAGCAGACCAGGAAGGCGGCTGCCCACACGGATCGCCAGAAAATGACCGTCCAGCTGTCACCGACAGTGATGAAGCGGGCGATGGCGCCGCCGAAACTCCACATCAGCGCCGACAGGAAGACCAAAAGCATGCCGACGCGCTCCTCGCGCGGCGAGACGGCTGGCGATGCGACGATCGGCGATGCGGTATCGATCATGGCTGCCACTGTCGGGCTCTTGTGGACGGGACGATGCGCAAGGGACGACAAAAAGATGCTCTGTTGGCGTAACGCAAAGGCGCAGGCCGGAACTGAGCCAGCGGCCGCCGACAATTGTGGCACCTTCCTCCATTTCAGAAGAACACGGCGTCACTGAAAATCGAAAGCACTCAGGCCCGTCACCATCTCGTCGAGGCCGAGCGGGCGCGTCACCGGCGGTTCTGCCCGCGCCAGGCAGCCGACGCGTTCGCAAAGCCGGCAAGCAGGCCCGACCGGCGTCGCCGCGACGGTGCCGGCCTTTGCGGTGATTGCCGCACCGGGCAATGCCGCGCCATAGACGATATCGTCACGAAAGCCGATGTCGCAACCGAGCAGCAGCGCGGTGCGGCGCGGGCGTTCCGAGAATGCGCCTTGCGGCCCTTCCAGCGTGCGGGCGATGCACAGGAACTCGGCGCCGTCGGGCATTTCCACTGCCTCGACGAAGACCTGGCCGGGCTGGGTGAAGGCGACATGCACGGGCAGCTTGGGACAGCCGCCGCCAAAGCGGCTTTGAGGAAAGCCCTGGCTGCCGGCCTTGCGGAAGCGGTTGCCGGCATTGTCGACCTCCAGCATGAAAAACGGCACGCCCGAGGCACCCTGCCGCTGCAGCATGGTCAGCCGGTTGGCCGCCTGTTCGAAGGAGACCCCGAAGCGCGAACGCAGGACATCGATGTCATAGCGGGCGCGCACGGCAGCCGCGTGAAAGGCCTGATAGGGCATCATCAGCGCATGCGCCGCATAACGGCCAAGTTCGAAGCGGGCCAGGCGGCGCGCCTCGTCGGTGCTCAGCTTGAGCGCCTGGATCTCGCCGGCGACCGCGACCGTCATGCGGATCAGGCAGGCCTCCATCGCGACTTCGCGCAACTGGTCGAACGGCGACAGGCGTTCGGACAGGAACAGGCGCTGCGAATGACGATCGTAACGGCGGCGCCAGTTCGGCATGGTCGCGACCGGCAGCACCTTGACCACGATGCCATATTCGCGCTTCAGCCAGGCCTTCAGCGCGCCGAACAGATCATCGCCGGGATCGAGCACCGAGGTGAACGCCGCGGCCTCCTCCTCGAGGGCAGCAAAATGGTTCGGCCGGCGCTCGAAAATCTCGTGCACCTCGTCGATCGGCAGGCGGGCGCCGGAGAGCGCCGTCGCCCGACCCTCGCGTGCCAGCAATTCGTTGAGGTCGGACAGGCGCTCGGCCTGCTCGCGATAGGCGCGGAACAGCTTTATCACGGCCGCGGACGCATTGGGCGCCGCCTCGGCAAGCTCGATCAGTTCCTGATCACCCGGCAACTCGCCGACCAGCAGGGGATCGGTGAACACTTCCTTCAAGGCAGCGACAGATCCCCTCGCCTCGCCCTGCAGCTCGTGTGGATCGACCTTGTAGACGGAGGCCAGCCTGAGGATCAGCTGCACCGTCAGCGGCCGCTGGTTGCGCTCGATCAGATTGAGGTAGGACGGCGAAATGCCGAGACCCTCGGCCATCGCCGTCTGGGTCAGGCCCTTGGCGTTGCGAATGCGGCGGATGCGCGGCCCGGCGAAGATCTTCTGGTCAGCCATGGACTGTCCTTTACAGCAATTTACACGAATTCCTGGGCACGGGCCTTTTACAATAATGACAAATTTACAACGCACTTCTGTCAAACGCAACACAGGTTTTCTCTTATATCCTCTCAGTTTACCTGATTTTTGTGGCTGATTTCGCGCAGAAATGTAAATCCAGTCATACCCAACTACCCCCAAATGATTGACGCCTTGACACAGATCAGCAATTCCTCGGAGTGACCAATGACTGATTTTTACAACCTCGTCCCATCGGCGCCGGAAGGTCGCTTCGACGGTATCGAACGACCCTACTCGGCGGCGGATGTGAAGCGTCTGCGCGGTTCGGTGCAGATCCGCCAGAGCCTTGCCGAAATGGGCGCCAATCGGCTGTGGAAGCTCATCCACGAGGAGGACTTCGTCAACGCGCTCGGCGCCATGTCCGGCAATCAGGCGATGCAGCAGGTGCGCGCCGGGCTGAAGGCGATCTACCTGTCGGGCTGGCAGGTTGCCGCCGACGCCAACACGGCTGGCGCGATGTATCCGGATCAGTCGCTCTACCCGGCCAATGCGGCGCCTGAACTGGTCAAGCGCATCAACCGGACGCTGCAGCGCGCCGACCAGATCGAGACCTCCGAAGGCAATGGGCTTTCGGTCGAAACCTGGTTCGCGCCGATCGTTGCCGACGCCGAAGCTGGCTTCGGCGGGCCGCTCAACGCCTTCGAAATCATGAAGGCCTTCATCGAGGCGGGCGCCGCCGGCGTCCACTATGAGGACCAGTTGGCGTCGGAAAAGAAATGCGGCCATCTCGGCGGCAAGGTGCTGATCCCGACTGCGGCGCACATCCGCAACCTCAACGCCGCGCGCCTGGCGGCGGACGTGATGGGCACGCCGACCCTGGTCGTCGCGCGCACCGATGCGGAAGCCGCCAAGCTGCTCACCTCCGACATCGACGAGCGCGACCAGCCTTTCGTCGACCACGACGCCGGGCGCACGGTTGAGGGTTTCTATCATGTCAGGAACGGCATCGAGCCCTGCATTGCCCGCGCCATCGCCTATGCGCCGTACGCGGATCTGATCTGGTGCGAGACCTCGAAACCCGACCTGGCGCAGGCCAGGAAATTCGCCGAGGGCGTGCGCAAGCACCATCCCGACAAGCTGCTCGCCTACAATTGCTCGCCGTCGTTCAACTGGAAGAAGAACCTCGACGACGCGACGATTGCCAAGTTCCAGAAGGAGCTCGGCGCCATGGGCTACAAGTTCCAGTTCATCACGCTCGCCGGCTTCCACCAGCTCAACTACGGCATGTTCGAACTGGCGCGCGGCTACAAGGCGCGGCAGATGGCGGCCTATTCCGAGTTGCAGGAAGCGGAGTTCGCGGCCGAGGCCGATGGCTACACCGCGACCAAGCATCAGCGCGAGGTCGGCACCGGCTATTTCGACGCCGTGTCGATGGCGATCACCGGCGGCCAGTCGTCGACCACCGCCATGCATGAATCGACGGAGCACGCGCAGTTCAAACCGGCCGCCGAATAGCGAACAGAAAAACTCAGAGGAAACGCCCGACAGGGCTTGGGACACAAGGAGAAAACCAATGGCATCGATAAGCCGCGTCAAGGAACGCGCCGAGGAACAGTCGACAACGATGAGCGTCGACCAGCAGGCGACGATCCGCATGCTGGCCAACGACCTGCACCGCCTCAACCAGTCGGTTATGAAGGCGGTCGAGGCGGGCGTCTCGGTGGAACTCGTGCGCTCGGCACGACATCACGGCGGCGACGGCAACTGGGGCGATCTGCTGATCCCGGTGATCGTCACGCAGCAGAGCCACGGCTGACTGAAATTCATGCAACCGACCCTTCACCTGCGCAGCCCCTGCGCAGGTGAATTTTCTTTTTATGAAATGCACGTGTGGACAGTCGAGTACAGTAGCGTTGCTTGAAATTCACTGTCCCGGCGATGATTTCGGGCACTTTTATTTCAACTTGACATAGGCTGCGATCTCACGCCAATTGCGCTCCGGATTCAACTCTGCATTGAAATAGGGGCGAGCTTCTTGGCTGACTTGTGTGCCCGGTGAATCGCGAAGGCGAGACTCCAAGACATCCGAATCTGGTGACCCGCGGCTCAACCACCGAGGCGATCCGTGATCCGTCGCAGGTGCTTGTCGTCGGCAGGTCGCCAATCAATCGCGTGGTGATTTCAAAGATCGTCGAGCGATCCGGGCTCAAGCCGATTTCGGAATCTCCCGACACGGCGGCAAGGATCTTGCGGTCGCTCATTCCCGGCGCGGTTGTCCTTGACGGCGGCGCCGACAACAAGGACTGCGACAATCTGATGTCCAGCATCGACGCGTTGCGCCGCGCCTCGGGCAAATCGCTGCCACCGGTAATCCTGCTGTCAACCAAGAATGGCACCACGGAAAGCCTGGGCCTGTCTGGTGTCATCGACGTGGTGATCGCCAAGCCGATCACGCCCGAACGGTTGCAACCGGTGATCGATCGCCTGATCGGCCGCTGAGGCAATTGCGGGAAAGTGTATAGCGGTTTTTCCGTCCGGAATCGAAACCAGGTAAGGCCGGGCGACCACGGATCGCCCGGCGATCAGGGATCGATGATGCTTTCGATCAGTCCGGGCAGTTGTCCGAGATCGGATATCTGGCGGAACCTCGATTCGGTTACCGGCGCTTCGACATGCTCCAGCACCCAGGTCAGTTCATGCGGCACATGAACACCCCAGCCGCCGGCCTCGATGGCCGGCACCACATCCGACTTCAGCGAGTTGCCGACCATCATGCTTTTCGCCGGACCATCGCCGTGGCGGTTGAAGAGCCTGCTATAGGTGGCAGCATTCTTGTCGCTGACGATCTCGACCGCGTCGAACAGATCGCCAAGGCCTGAGCCAGCCAGCTTGCGCTCCTGGTCGAAGAGGTCGCCCTTGGTGATCAGCACGAGGCGGAATGCGCCGGCAAGCTTTTCGACCGTCTCGCGGGCGTGCGGCAAGGCCTCGATCGGATGGCTCAGCATCTCGCGGCCGGCATCGAGAATCTCCGCTATGACCGAGCCCGGCACGCGGCCTTGCGTGACCTCGATCGCCGTCTCGATCATCGACAGGGTAAATCCCTTGATGCCGAAGCCATAGACAGCGAGGTTGCGCCTTTCGGCCTCCAGCAATCGTGCCGAGATGTGCTCCGCTTCGCCATGGTCGACGAGCATGGCGGCAAAGCGCTTTTCCGTCAGCCGGAAGAACTGCTCGTTCTGCCACAACGTGTCGTCGGCGTCGAAGCCGATCGTCGTCAGTTTGTCATTGCGCCGCATTGAACGCCTCGATTGGAATTGGGACGGCCGAAACTAAGCCGATTGGCGTGATTTTCAACCGCACCGGGCAATGCCCGACGCGGCTCCCCTTCCCTTCCATAGGAGGGCACGGCTATACTCCACAATCCGCAACCCAATCTGGTGAATGATGCCGCCTGCAAAAAAGGAAGTCCGTCCGTCGAGCCGCGGAGGACGCGCCCGCACGCCTGCCTTCGTGAAAAACCAACGAGGCGTCAAGAACTGGAAGGAAGTCAGCGCCTGGCTGGAATGGCGCGGCATCGAGGACATCGAGTGCATCACGCCCGATCAGGCAGGCGTCGCGCGTGGCAAGATGATGCCATCGAAGAAATTCACCTCCAACACCTCGCTGGCGCTGCCGTCGGCAGTCTTCATGACGACGATATCCGGCGGCTACCCCGAGGATGGCAACGGCTTCCATTACCCGGAAGACGACGGCGACCTCAAACTGATGCCCGACCTGTCGACGCTGACGGTGGTGCCCTGGGAAGAAGACCCGACGGCAGCGGTCATCTGCGACCTCGTCCACCAGGACGGACGCTCGGTCGAGTTCACGCCGCGCAACGTGTTGAAGCGTGTGGTGGCCGCCTATGACAAGCTCGGCCTGAAGCCTGTGGTGGCGCCCGAGATCGAGTTCTACCTGGTGCGCAAGAATCCCGACCCGGACTATCCGCTGACCCCGCCGGTTGGCCGGTCGGGACGCGCGATCGGCGGCGGCGCCGGCGATCGAATAGCCGGCGTCAACGAATTCGACGAACTGATCGACGACATCTACCATTTCTCCGAAAGCCAGGGCCTGGAGATCGATACGCTGATCCACGAGGAAGGTGCCGGCCAGTTGGAGATCAATCTGCGCCATGGCGACCCGATCGAACTGGCCGACCAGGTGTTCATGTTCAAGCGCACCATTCGCGAGGCGGCGCTGAAGCACGAGATCTACGCCACCTTCATGGCCAAGCCGATCCAGGGGCAACCCGGCTCCGCCATGCACATCCATCAGTCGATCATCGACAAGAAGACCGGACAGAACATCTTTTCGGCCGCTGACGGCTCGGAAACCGACGATTTTTTCCACTTTATCGGCGGCATGCAGAAGCATGTGCCGAACGCGCTGGTGATGTTCGCGCCCTATGTCAATTCCTACCGCCGGCTGACACAGGCGGCGTCGGCGCCGGTCAACAACAAATGGGGCTATGACAACCGCACCACGGCGTTTCGCGTGCCACGCTCGGATCCGGCGGCACGGCGCGTCGAAAACCGCATCCCGTCCTCCGATGCCAATCCCTATCTGGCGCTGGCGGCATCGCTTGCCTGCGGGCTGATCGGCATCACCAACAAGATCAAGGCCGAGCCCCCGGTCCTGACAACGGCCAATGCCGACGAGATCGACCTGCCGCGCGGCCTGCTTGAAGCCGTCGACCTGTTCGAGGGCGACGAGGAACTCTGCGCTCATCTGGGCAAGTCGTTCGCCGCGACCTATGCGGCGATCAAGCGCGCGGAATTCGAGACCTTCATGGAAGTGATCAGTCCGTGGGAGCGGGAGTATTTGTTGCTGAATGTGTAGGGGAG
>NZ_RZPL01000860.1:0-2216 GCF_004022805.1 Mesorhizobium sp. M7A.F.Ca.CA.002.04.1.1
GGCAAGGGCTGGACCACAAGTGCATCCGGCGCCTACCGCATTAACGAGAATTGGGACGTGCTGGGCAACATCGTCTACCGCGACTATGACGACTACAAGGATGGCGGCGGCGACACCGTCAAGGGCACCGGCTTCGACGTGCTGAGCGGACTGCTCAAGACCAGCATACGCCCGACCGACAACAGCGAACTGAAGCTCGGCTGGGTCGGCTCAAGCGATGGCTGGAACGAGATCAGCGGCGGTGCGCCGGTCAATGACGTCGACCTGAAGTCGAACACCTTCACGGCGCGCTACAACATCACGGATGAGGACAAGAGCTGGCTCGATCTCCACATCAACACCTCCTACAACAAGACCAACCTCGATCTGACCAGCCTTGTCCCGCAAAACCGCTTTGATCCGGTCACCGGCCTTCCCGTTGTCTTGCCGGCGGGATCGCAGTCGACATTCGACGTCGGCACCACCGGCATCGACATCTGGAACACGTCCCGGTTCGAGACGAGTGGGATCGCGCACGAGCTGACCTATGGCGGCGACTGGGTCGGCGATAACGTCGAGACCGGCGGCGCGGCTGGTGGCGACAGTTTCTACACGCCTTCGGGCAAGCGCAACGTTTCGGGCGCCTATGTCCAGGACAAGCTCACCTGGGAGTGGCTCGAAGTCATCGCCGGGCTGCGTTACGACAACTACAGTCTCAAAGATGACACCCACGACATTTCCGGCGACAGGGTATCGCCGCGCATCACCGTCGGCGTCTCCCCGTTCGAATCCGCAGGCCTTGCCGGCCTTCAGTTTTATGGCACCTATGCCGAGGGCTATCGCTCGCCATCGATCGCCGAGACGCTGATCAGCGGCAATCATCCGGCAGGCGTCAGCTTTCCGTTCCTGCCCAATCCCAATCTGCGGCCGGAGACTGGAAAGACCGTCGAATTCGGCGTCAACTACAAGCAGAACGACATCCTCGAAGCCGGCGATGCGCTGCGCATCAAGGCAGCGTATTTCAACAATGATGTCGAAGATTACATCGATGGCGTTACCCTGTCGCGGTTTGACCCGACAGCCGGTTGCCCGAGCGGACCCGGTATCCCGATATGCTTCCAGTACCAGAATTTTGCCAAGGCCAAGATCGACGGCTTCGAACTGGAGGGCGTCTATGATGCCGGATGGGGCTATGCCGGCCTCTCGGCTTCAATCACCAATGGTCACACCATTTCCTACAAGGGTGTGGAAGCGGATCTCGCCACGATCCCATCATCCCAGGTCACCGCGCAGCTCGGCTTGCGCTTCCTCGAGGACAAGCTGACCGTCGGCGGCGAAGTGCAATACAATGGCAAGCCCAAGGGCAATCCGATCGCCGAGGACTACACGCTGGTCAATGCCTTTGCCAGCTACCAGGCGACGGACAATTTGAAGATTGATTTCCGCGCCGACAATCTGTTCGATGTCAAATACGCCAACCCGCTTAACCTGACCACGGCTGGCCAGCCGCCGCAGCCGGTTTTCGCGGCCTACGAGCCCGGCATAACGCTGAAGCTGGCGGCAACGATGCGGTTTGGAGGCTGATTGCCATGACGAGCTTGACGACACCCCTTCGTCTGCTGACCTCGATGCTGGCGATGTCGCTTGCGATGGTTTCGGCGTGGGCGCAAGAGTCCGCGCCGGCCCCCACGCTCACCCTGGAACTCAATGGCGCGCAACCTTCCGACAAGGGTTGCCGCCTGAGGTTCGTGGTCAACAACAATCTCGGCGCCGACCTGTCCAAGGCTGCCTTCGAGATCGCCTTGTTCAACGAGGCAGGCGTCGTCGACCGGCTGACCGTGCTCGATTTCAAGGAATTGCCGGCCGGCAAGACCAAGGTGACGCGTTTCGATCTGGCCGGCACCGAGTGCTCGAAAGTCAGCCGCGTGCTGATCAACAGCGCGACCGAATGCACCGGTACCGGCGTCGAACCGAACGCCTGCATGCGCAAGCTGAAGACGGACACCAAGACCGGTATCGCCTTCGGCGTCTGAGGTGGGACTGCATCCCGCATTCCTGCAAAACAAAACGGTGTGGCCGGCTGCCGGCCACTGCCGACTGCCGCTGCGAGCGAACGATCTTGATTTGACAATTCTGCTCTTGTCGCTGCAGGTCTCGCGGCGAGACATGCAGGATATCAGCCCCCTTTCCGAAGCCGGCGCCGAGCTGGCGATAGAGCCAACCGAGCCGCTCGCGCT
>NZ_RZPL01000861.1:0-2211 GCF_004022805.1 Mesorhizobium sp. M7A.F.Ca.CA.002.04.1.1
TCGATGTCCATGACACTGGTACCAGTAAACGCTGCGGCCGACATGGCGTGGTCCTCCGGGTTTCCCTTGCGGATCAACTTCCGGTCGCTTCGTTCCAGCGCTTGACATAATCGGGTAGCTTGCTCAGCGCGTCGTCCCAGTTCGGCGACCAGATGGTCACGCCTTTCATCGCCTCCTGCGCCTTGGCGAAGTTGGCGTCATCCGGCTTGACGTCCTTGCGAGCCGGCATGCCGAGCGCAACGGAACTGATGCTCGACTGGGCTTCCTTGGAGAGCAGGAAGTCGATCAGTTTCTTGCCGTTGTCTGCGTTGGGTGCGCCGGTGACCAGGCCGATTTCATAGGGCAGCGCGAAGGTGGAGCGCACACCGTCAGGTCCAGCCGGCCAGAACACCTTGATATTGGGATTGTCGGCCATCTGCGACATGTTCATCTGCAGATCGCCATTGGCAACATGCAGCTCACCCTTGTTGACCAGCGCGGTCAGCTTGCCGGTCGAAGCGGAGGGGCCGACATTGTTGTCCTGCAGCTTCTTCATGAACTCGAAGCCGGCATCCTCGCTGCCGAAGGCGTGGATGATCTGCAGCATGACGGCGGTGCCGTCACCGGCCTGGCCGGGGGTAGAATACTGGATCTTGCCCTTGAACTTCGGGTCGAGCAGGTCGTTGTAGGCCTTTGGCGCTTCCGGCAGGACGGCACTGTTGTAGATGAAGTTCATATAGTTGTTGACCAGCGGCCGGTACTTGTCTGTGCCGCCATCGATCTGGTCGGCGGCTTCCGGCTTGTAGTCCTGCAGCAGGCCGTCAGCCGCGGCCCGCTGCACGAAGGGCGGCAAGGTCACCAGCACGTCGGCCTGCGGATTCGACTTTTCCTTGGCGACACGCTCGACGACGCCGCCGGAACCTGCCTCGATATACTGCACGGTGATGCCGGTGGCCTTGGTGAAGGCGGCGAATTCGGTCTCGAACCAGCTGCCATTGCCGTCATGCAGGCCGTCGGCGGAATAGATGGTGACGACGCCGTCGGCGAGTGCCGGTCCGACAAGAGCCGACGACGCCAACAGCGACGCGGCGAAGGCCGTAGCTATGGTTGCCTTTTGCGATTTCATGCTCAGTTCCCCTGTGATTGATGGCACATTCTGCGATGCACTGTGACGATCTCGCCTGTAGGCCGGAGCCTTATGCGGCACCGTTCGATCTCGTCGTTGTGCCGACTTTGGGGACTGACGATCGATAAGTAAAATCTATTTATTTTATGAGAGGCAAATTTTACCTGATAGTTGTCATGGAACTGTCGCAACGCTGGCCTGGCTTCGATTCCGGCCTCGCGGAAGGCCCGCGATTGGGTGCAGAGATGGTGATGGTCAGCCAAATGAAACCCCAGATGTCTGCGCCCGCAGCCGCGGGTCGAACGAACGAACGGTAACCGGCCGGCCTTCGAGAATTTCGAAGCAGCGCGCGAGCGTGTCGTCTTCGAGCCGGCGCATGGCCCCCTGCGTGAAGAAGGTGAGATGCGGAAACAGGATGACGTTGTCGCGGCCGAACAGCGCGCTCATCGGATGGCCCGATTTGGCCAGCGGCTCGACCGAATAGACGTCGAGCCCGGCGCCGCCGATGCGCCCCGAGATGATCGCCTCGACAAGGGCGGCCTCGTCGATCAGCGCGCCGCGCGAGACGTTGACGATGATAGCGGAAGGCTTCAGGCAAGCGAGCTCGGCTTCACCAATCAAGCCGCGCGTCCTGTCGTTCAGCACGCAGTGGAGGGAAACGAAATCGCAGGCGCGCAGCATGACGTGGAGGTCTTCTACCTTCTCGATGCCGGCGGTGCGCATGGTTGCGACATCGACACCGGGATCGAAGCCGAGAACGCGCGCATGAAATCCTTGGCCTGCCATGCGCGCCATGCTGCGGCCGATCTTGCCGCAGCCGACGAGCCCAAGCGTGGCGCCGGACATGTCGCGCCCCAGCCAGCGTTGCTCGGGCCAGATCCAACCATCACGTGACACCGCCGCGGTGATGGAGGGCAGCCGCTTGGCCAGCGCGATCATCAGCGCGAAGGCGCCTTCGGCGACGGTTTCCTCAGCATAATCCGGCACGTTGACAACGGGAATGCCACGCCGCATCGCGGCGGGGATGTCGATGGCATCGACGCCGACGCCATATTTGACAATGCCGTTCAATCTGGGAGCCGCCTCGATCACCCGTGCGGTGATCG
>NZ_RZPL01000862.1:0-2206 GCF_004022805.1 Mesorhizobium sp. M7A.F.Ca.CA.002.04.1.1
CCATGAATCTCCTGCAATCACGGTTTGTCGGCCGCGATGGCGATCGCTTGCGTTTCACCGCCGGCACCCTGCCGCTGGAGGCTATTTCTGAAACCGGCGAGGCACCTGCCGAGGGCGCTACCCGCACCATCGGCGTGCGCCCGGAGGATTTGCTGGCGATGACCGAGGCCGCGCCCGGCACCGCACCGGCGCGCGTCAACAGCGTCGTCTTTCACGGCCGCACGCTGCGCCTGCATGCCGAACTCGGGCAGGGCGCACCTGTCGTCATCGACGCGCCGCGCCAGGCCGAGGGTTTTCGCTTCCAGGTCGGCGACGTGGCGCATATCAGCCTGCGCCGTGGCGCCAACTGCCCAGTGCTGCCAGGTTAGTTCATCGAACTCTAAAAACCGGGGCCAACTGGGCGATCCACGATTTCCTCGAGGTCGAGGGTATCATCGGCTGCTGGGCGTGAGCTCGAATAGATTCCAGGCTTGACTCAAGGAGAGCGTTCCTGTTTTGTTCCGGAATGGAGCAAAACAGGAGCGTTCTTTGCCGGGCGTGTGCGTATGTATCTGCAAGGCGAATTCGACTATGGACTTCCAGAGCCGCCATGGCGGCCTAAACGGCCCGAGCGCGTGTTCTTCGGTTTGTTTTTGCAGTCTAAGGACCATTCGCGCTTTGCCGATTGTCAAAATCGGCTATGCGGCCAATGCGGGGTAACCGGCGACCAACTGCTACCGGAGCGTTTTCACGTCAGCCTGCAGCATGTCGGTGATTACAAAAGGCTACGGTCCAAAATTCTTTTTGCGGCCGCCCGATCGGGACGGCGCATTGCGATGGCCCCGTTCGAGGTTACCTTTCGCTATGCCAGTAGCTTTCCCGGCCGACCGGCGACTAGGGGCAAGCCAGCCAAACACCCTTTCGTGCTTCTCGCCGATGACGGACCGGTTTGTGAGTTGAGCAGGAAGCTCGGCGTCGAAATGCTGCGCGAAGGCCTCAAGGCGTCAGATGGTTTCGTTCCGCATCTGACGCTTGCATATGACCGAAAACTTGTCCCCAAACAGCCTATGGGCCCAATCAGCTTTGTTGCACGAGAGTTCGTCCTTGTGCACAGCTTGCGCGGACTGAAGAAGTACGTTTTCCCGGAATGTTGGCCGCTGAGCGCGATGTGATGTGCTCACATCGTCGTCACATACTCCGAGCGATATCCATCATCCTGACATGGCTTGTCAGCTACCCCGTGGTCCGACGATGGCAGGCCAGCGAGTCGTTGCCTATTTGCAGTGCGTCTGAACAGGAGGAACGCAAATGACCATCGCGGAAATTGCCAAGGATTTTACCGAGCTGCTCAAGCAGGGCGAGAACGAAGCTGCCGCCGAGAAGTACAATTCCGACGATATCGTGAGCTACGAAGCCATGGAGGGGCCGATGGCCATCTCCCGTGGCAAGGAGGCTCTCAGGCAGAAGGGCCAGTGGTGGCAGGAGAACAATGAAGTCCATGGCGGCTCTGTCGAAGGCCCCTATGTCAATGGCGACCAGTTCGCGGTGCGCTTCAAGTTCGACATAACGCCCAAGGCTACCGGCGAGCGTGTCACCATGGATGAAGTTGGCCTCTACACGGTCAAAAACGGCAAGATCACCGAAGAGCGCTTCTATTATTGAGGCCGGACCCCCGGCTTCCGGCTCACATCGCTGCTGCATGATCTGGAGGTTAGACGGCCAGGACATTGTCCTGGCCGTCATGTGGAACGGAGATATGGCAACGGCTCTGGCAAATCGGGAAGGGCGGTTTAGTCTGTGGAACGGATTCGACAGTCAGCCAAGGAAGCACGCTTTTGACGATCACCATGTACGGCATCACCACCTGCGACACGGTCAGGAAGGCGCGCGTCTGGCTGGAAGGCCATGACGTAGCCTACCGGTTTCACGATTTCAGGGCCGAGGGACTGGACGCGAAGCGGCTGGATGGTTGGGCGGGCAAGGTCGGCTGGGAAAAGCTGCTCAACAAGGCGAGCACGACGTTCCGCGAGCTGCCGGACAAGGAAAAGCAGGGTCTCGACGAGAAGAGCGCCAAGGCGCTGATGCTGGCCAAGCCGACCATGATCAAGCGGCCGGTTCTGGAGGTAGGCGACCGGGTTATGGTCGGGTTCAAGGCTGATGTCTATGAGGCGGCGGTGACGCAGTTGCGAGGCCTGCTGGGTAACGGCAAGGTGACGCTGCTCTACGG
>NZ_RZPL01000863.1:0-2201 GCF_004022805.1 Mesorhizobium sp. M7A.F.Ca.CA.002.04.1.1
CGCGACGGTCCATCCGGATCGCCGCCTCGGCCTCGCGGCGGGCGGTCGCGAAATCCTGCGCGTCGAGCGCGGCGCGCGCCACCGTCATCGACGATTCGGCGTGGTTCTTCTTCATCTCCTGCAGCTTCTTCGCCCGGTTGAGGCGGTCGAGCACCGCGTCGCCCGGCCTTGCATGGGTATAGAGCTCGGCGATCTCCGGATGCGGCTCGGCCTTCCACGCCGCCTCGAGTATCTTCGAGCCCTTGCGCACATCGTTCTGCTTGAACAGTGCGGCCGCGGCGGCCACGGCGGCAGGCGCGAAATCGGGCCTGAGCTTGTTCGCTTCGATCGCCGCCGTCCTGGCGGCGGCGGGATCGCTGTCGGCAAGCGCCTGCGCCTTGGCGGTCAGCAGCACGGCGCGGCGGCGGTTGGCGGCATCGCGTTCGATCTGCCGTGTCGCTTTCTGCGCGTCGACGAGTTTCAGGGCGCCGTCCCAGTCGCCGCGCGCGGTCAGCTCTTCCAGCGTCGATTCCGCCGCCCAGGCCAGCTGCGGCGCCACAGCGGCGGCGCGGCCGGCATAATGCCTGGCGGCGTTGCGGTCGCCGAGCCGTTCGGCTTCCAGATAAAGCCCGCGCAAACCCAGCAGCCGCATTTCGGGATCCTCGAGCATGCTCTCGAATTTCTGCCGCGCGCATTCATGATCGCCTTCGAGGAGCGACGCCTGCGCTTCGAGCAGGTGGATCAGCGGCTCCTGGTCGGAACGGATCAGCTTGGCGGCTTCCTTGGTCTTCTTGCGGGCCAGCGCGCCATCACCGGCGCCGGCGGCAATCATGCCGGTCGACAGCGCCTGATAGCCACGATCGCGGCGGCGGACACGGAAATAGCGCGAGATGGTGTAGGGGCTGTTCCACAGCGACTTGAGCAGCCACCACAGGATCATCACCGCAGCGACCACGGCAACGACAGCCACCGCCGCCACCATCAGGCTGACCTGGTATTGATAGCCGTTGAAAGTGACGACCATGTCGCCCGGCCGGTCGGCCAGCCAGGCAAAGCCCAGCCCGAGCGCGAAAACGACGATGAGGAAGGCGAGCAGGCGGATCATTGTGTTGCCCTCATGCCTTCATCGCGCCCGAGATCAGCGCATCGACCTGGGTCTCGACCTCGATGCGCGCCTTCAGCTTACCGGCAAAGTCGGCGCCCGCGGCCTTGGCGGCCTCGGGCAGCGTTTCATACTCGCTGAGTGCCTTGGCGTAGTCGCCCTGGTTGACCGCCGCCTCCATGCGCGCGACGGTTTCCGGTGCGCCGGCGCCTTCGACGGCGCCGATCGGCCTGACCTTGACCAGCGATTGCGCGCTCGACAGAAGGCTCTGAACGAAGCCGGCATTCTCATCGACAGGCGTCGCCGCCGTGACCATGGCATTGGCGGCGGCATCAGCCTGCGATGCGATCTCGGCGCGGGTTGGAACGCCCTTTTCGGCATAGGGGCGCAGTGCCGCAAGCTGCGGCGCATCAGGCGAAATCGCGGCGAGGGTTTCGAGTTCGGCCGAAAACGGCCCGCCACGCTCAAGCGCCGCCTTCAAGGCCGACGCCGCGATGGCAAGCGCGATCTTCGGCTGTCCCGCCGCCGCCTCGACCTTGCCGGACAGCTGCGACACAGACTGCTCCAGCGCTTTCAGCCGGCCATCCTGCGCGGTAGCCGCCTCGCCGGCCGACTTCACCTGCGCGTCGAGGCCTGCCAGTTTTTCGGTGAGCGGACCAAGATCGACCGGCGCCGCGCTGCCCGCCTTGCCGAGGGCGGCGACCGCCGTCTCGATCTGCGCGACCTTGTCGCCCAGTGCGGTGACGCCGGCCGCGTCGCCTGCTCCACCTTTCTCGACAGCCGATTTCAGCGCCGCGACATCAGCCTTGACCTGCTCCAGGCCCGAGGACAGCCCGACCATCTTCGCCGCTGCATCGCCGTTGCCGCCGGCGTCCTTCAAGCCGGCGATTTCGGTCTTCAGCGAGGCGATGTCGCCATTGACGCCATCGAGCGAGACGCTGGCGCCGGAGCCCGGCGCGCCGAGCAGGCCGGCAAATTGCAGCCCGCCGGCGCCGACCAGCGCGATGACGCCGCCGATGATGCCGGCGGCGATGCCGTTGAGGCCGCCACGCTTTTCAGGGGCTGGCGCCATTTTCTCGTCCTGTGTCTCGGCTTTTGCCTTGTTGCCGTCGGTCTGCGC
>NZ_RZPL01000864.1:0-2198 GCF_004022805.1 Mesorhizobium sp. M7A.F.Ca.CA.002.04.1.1
CATTGTGCCAGGCCGACATCCGGTTCCCTTCGACGTTATGGCGCTGTAAATCCCGTTCGCGTGGCCACGGCCGCTGAATAATGCTGGGAGGTTTGCGTGTCCGATTTTGTGAAGGTCAGCCGCGACGGCGACGTTGCCGTCGTCACCATCGACAATCCGCCGGTCAACGCGCTGAGCTTCCATGTCCGCGAACCGCTGATGCAGGCGCTGGTCGAATTGCGCGACGATGCGTCGGTTGCCGCCATAGTCATTGCATGCGCCGGCCGGACGTTTGTCGCCGGCGCCGACATCACCGAGTTCGGCAAGCCGATGCAGCAGCCCGAACTGCGCGCCATCGTGGCGACGCTGGAAACCATCGCCAAGCCGACGGTCGCAGCCATCCACGGCACCGCGCTCGGCGGCGGGCTGGAGCTGGCGCTGGGCTGCCATTTCCGTGTTGCCGATGCCGGCGCCAAGCTCGGCCTGCCGGAAGTCAAACTCGGCCTGCTGCCGGGTGGCGGTGGCACGGTACGGCTGCCGCGCCTTGTCGGCGCGGTGAAGGCGTTGAAGATGATCGTCTCAGGTGCGCCGATCGGCGCGACCGAGGCGCACGCCGCCGGTCTCGTCGATGCCGTCTTCGAAGGCGATCTGACCACGCATGCCGTGAACTTCGCTGGGGAAATCGCCCGCAAGGGTGGTCCCTTCACGCCGGTGCGCGATCGCAATGATGGTCTCAAGCAGACTGATCTCGCGGCGTTCGACGCCGGGGCTGCGGATCTTGCCAGGAAAGCGCGCGGCCTCGAGGCGCCGATCGCTTGTGCGCAGTCGGTGCGCAATGCCGTCACGCTGCCGTTCGATGCGGCACTGGCGGCAGAGCGTGCGCTGTTCGTCAAGCTGGTCGCCAGCGACCAATCGCGGGCGCAGCGCCATCTGTTCTTCGCCGAACGTGAGGCGACAAAGCTTCCAGGAAAAGACGTCGTCAAGCGCAGGATCGCCCGCGTCGGCGTCATCGGTGCCGGTACGATGGGCGGCGGCATTGCCATGGCCTTCGCCAATGGCGGATATCCCGTGACCTTGCTGGAAACCAGCCGTGAGGCATTGCAGCGTGGCTTGGCGACCATCGACAGGAACTACTCGGTTTCCGTCACGCGCGGTTCGCTCAGCGACGACGCCAAGCGGGAGCGGCTCGCCCAGTTCAAGGGCTCCACCGACTATGCCGATCTCGCCGATTGCGACCTGATCGTCGAGGCGGTGTTCGAGGACATGGCGGTCAAGAAGGAAGTGTTCGGCAAGCTCGAAGCCGTGGCGAAGCCCGGCGCGATCCTGGCCACCAACACCTCCTATCTCGACATCAACGAAATCGCTGCCTCGACCTCGCGGCCGCAGGATGTGCTCGGCCTGCATTTCTTTTCGCCGGCCAATGTCATGAAGCTCTTGGAGATCGTGCGCGCCGAGAAGACCGCGCCCGATGCGCTGGCGACATCAGTCGACCTGGCGAGGCGGATCGGCAAGGTGGCCGTCGTGGTCGGCGTCTGCCACGGCTTCGTCGGCAACCGCATGCTTGCCGCGCGGGGCTCGGAATCGGAAGCGCTTCTTCTGGAAGGCGCAACGCCCAGCCAGATCGACCAGGTGTTCACCGATTTCGGCTGGCCGATGGGGCCGTTCCAAATGGGCGATCTCGCCGGTCTCGATATTGGCTGGCGCAACCGCAAGGCACGCGGCCAGAAAGCCGTGATCGCCGACACGCTGTGCGAACAAGGACGTTTCGGCCAGAAGACCGGCCGGGGTTTTTACCTCTATGAGGCTGGCGCGCGCACGCCAGTGCCGGATCCCGAGGTTGAAGCGCTGATCCGCGACAAGGCCGCCGAGAAGGGTATCGCACCGCGTGCGATCAGTGCGGAGGAAATCGTAGAGCGCACGCTTTACCCCCTGATCAACGAGGGCGCCAAGATCCTGGAGGAAGGCATAGCGGCCCGTGCGTCCGACATCGATGTCGTCTGGGTCAATGGCTACGGCTTTCCCATCGGCAAGGGCGGACCGATGTTCTGGGTTGGCCTTGAAGGTCCGGCCAGGATCATCGAGCGGCTCGAATACTGGCATCAACGGACGGGCAAGGATGTGTTCAAGCCGGCGCCGTTGCTGAAGCGGATGGCCGAGACCGGGTCGTGGGAAGCCGGCGGTTAGAGAGCCCACCGGATCCGTGCATCGATGATCTCGAC
>NZ_RZPL01000865.1:0-2186 GCF_004022805.1 Mesorhizobium sp. M7A.F.Ca.CA.002.04.1.1
GGCTACGAGAACTCCGACACCGAGCCGGAACTGACGATGCTGCCCAACGGCTCGATCAAATTCTACCTGCCAGCGATGGAGATCGGCAGCGAACGGACCGACATGACGCTGACCATCGCCTGGCGCAATGATGCCTTCATCGTCGCCGGCTTCGCCTATGACCACTATGACTATTTGAAGGAGAATGCCGAAAGCGCCTGCGAGTACAATGTGCTGACCGGCAAAGGCACCAGCAGCGAAAAGCAGCCGGACGGCAGCACCAAGCACAGGAACGTCTCGGTCGAAGGCCAGACCATCGCCTTCAAGGACTGGAACCCCGGCACCACCTTCAGCGCTTGCGGCGCGTGACCGGCGCCTCTTCGACCGACTTCAGCTTGGCGGCGGCGCTGCCGGCGTCAGCCCGTGGCGGCGCATGATATCCATCATCCCAGCCTTGTCCGGCGGACCGCCGGCGGCGGCGTGGAACATGGCGAATATCTCACGGAAATAGTCCGGACCGATCGCCGCTGGTGTGACGACGCACAGCGCTTTCGCATCCGCGCTGCCATTGTTGTCGAAGCGATGGACTGCGCCGCGCGGGATGCACAGCGCTTCTCCCGGTCCGACCTCGATCGGCTTGCCGTCGACGGTCCAGGTCAGCACCCCTTCAATGCCGTAGATCGTCTCTTCGTAGTGATCATGGCTGTGCGCCGGCGCCAGCAGGCGCAGTCCGCTGGCAACCCTCAACTCAAAGGCGGCGATGCTGCCGTTCGAACTGTCGCCCGTCACCAGGAAGCGAATCGACAGCCCTTGTCGCCGGTCTCATTGGCTGGATTGACCTGAAGATTCATGACCGACATTGCGCAAAGCCCTCCGGTAAATTACATTTACTCGCTATCAGTAAACTCAATTTACCGGATCGTCAATGCCCACCTCAACGGAAGTTCTACAGACCAAGACCGAGAACCTGCTGATCGGCGCCCTGCTGCGCGTGCCGGCACAAGCGATCCAGCGGCGGCTGATCAAGGAGCTCAACGCCGCCGGTTTCGACGAATTGCGCCTGCCGCATATGGCGGTGTTGCAGTTTCCCGGACCGGACGGCGCGCGGCCCGGCACCATCGCCGAGCGTGCCGGCATGAGCAAACAGGCCATCAACCAGCTGCTCAGCAGTCTCGAAGGGTACGGCTACCTCGTCCGCTCCGACATTCCCGGCGATGGCGGTGCGCGCGTGGTGCGATCCACGGAACGCGGTCATGCCGCGTTCTGGAAAATGGTCGATATCCTGCGCGACATCGAGGAGGAATGGCGCACCGAACTTGGGCCGGAGCGCTTTGCCCAGCTGAAAGCTCTGCTGTTTGTCGTCTGGGAAAGTCCGCTGGTGCGCTGAGCCAGAGACGGCGCCCGTCCGCCCTGCTCCATCGGCCTTTCCGATGGCACTATCGGTTTCTTCCGTTTCCTTCTGTCGCGCCGAACTGCCAATTCCTGCCCTTGTCCATCCAAGCAAAGGCAGAGCGAAATGAGCATTTCGAAACAGAAAATCCTGATCGTCGGCGGCGGCTCCGGCATGGGCCTGGCGCTGGCCAGGCGCTGCATCGAGGCCGGAGCCAAGGTGATCATCGCCGGGCGCGGCCAAGACCGGCTGCGGCAGGCGCGCGAGGCGCTCGGCAATCCCGCCGGGCTGGAGACGGCCGTCGTCGACATCGCGCGCGAAGACCAGGTCTCGGCGCTGTTCGCAGCGATTGGCGGACTCGACCACATCGTCTGCACCGCAGCCGACATCGAAGGCGCCTACCGGCTGCTGCCGGAGCTTGACCTGATGGCGGCGCAAAAGGTGGTGGAGAGCAAGCTGTATGGCCCGCTGCTGCTCGCCAAGCACGGTGCGCCGCGGCTGGCAGCATCCGGCTCCATGACCTTCGTCTCCGGTATCGCCGCCTATCGCCCAGCCGCACGCGGCTCCGTCGTTGCTGCTGTCAACGCAGCGCTCGAAGGCCTCGTGCGGGCGCTGGCGGTCGAGTTGGCGCCGATCCGCGTCAATGCCGTGTCACCCGGCTGGGTCGACACCACGATCTGGGCGCAAGTGGCCGGCGACAGGAAGGACGAGACGTTAGCCGCGATGGCCAAGCGGCTGCCGGTCGGGCGGATTGGCCAACCCGATGATATCGCCGACGCCATCGCCTTCCTGATCGGCAATGGCTTTACCACGGGAA
>NZ_RZPL01000866.1:0-2183 GCF_004022805.1 Mesorhizobium sp. M7A.F.Ca.CA.002.04.1.1
CAGATTCGCGTCACCAAGCGCATCGAGCCGCTTGGCTTTAAGCGGCTCGGCCTCGATCAGCACACCCTGATGCACGGCATCCGACCCTGTGATCTTGTCGATATCCCTGGGTTCGACCAGTTCCGTCTTGAAGGGCAGGGCGGCGAGATCGGCGATTTCGAGGCGCTCGGCCGCATTGCGCGTCACCAGCATCTTCCTGATCTTGCGGCGCGGATTGTCGAGTGCGGCGCGAACCGTGTGCAGGCCGTAGAGCCGCACCAGTCCGTCCGCGGCATTTTCGCCCGGCGGAACCGGCTGTCGAGGCCGGAACGCCGGCGCGCCGCCGCTTTTCTCGTCGCGATAGGCGCGGCGCAGCTTGGCGTAATGGGTGTCTTTGGGGGTGTTGGTTTTATCGCTCATGGCTGGCTTCTATAGCGGTGTCCTCCGGCCAAGGATATGGCCCGCCGTCACAGCCGGCGAACAACATCGAAAAACGCTGGCTGCGCGGTTGACACCCAATGGCCTTGCCGCCATAAGGCGCTGCGCTGGTTTCGGAGAACACATAACTCGGGTCCGGATCGGCGTGAATGCCTCGTTGCATGGCTCCGGCGGCAGACTGGAGAGGTGCCCGAGTGGTTAAAGGGGACGGACTGTAAATCCGTTAGCTTAGCTTACGTTGGTTCGAATCCAACCCTCTCCACCACTGCCGGCCCGGAAGCCCTGAAACGCGACAAGAATCGGACCGAAAAGTGCATGGCGCTTTTCGGATGAATCCGGTACTTCAGGTAAGGCGCGGGTATAGCTCAGTGGTAGAGCAGCAGCCTTCCAAGCTGAATATGCGGGTTCGATTCCCGCTACCCGCTCCAGACACTCATCCCATCACCGGCAAGCCGAAGCACTGCGCACGAAGCGCAGCGCTCCAATTGTCGTGGCTGCGCCGCGTCAGCTGTTGAACGCGGATGCGACCTGGTGCTGCTGCGGCACCTGGCCATTCGGCGTCAGCTTGTCGACGATGCCGGGCAGGGCGGTGGACAGTTGCTTGAGCAGTTCCTGCTCGTCCAGTCCGGTCCGTTGCGCGATCTCGCGGATGATCTGCGGTCCGATCGCGGCGCCAAGATCGTTGGCGTTGATCGACTGGTTCTGGCCGGTTCCGACCCAGGAGTCCGCGGTGTTGCCGTGACCGGCGTCCCGGAGCTTTTCGAGCAGTCCGCCCAGGCCGCCCAGCAGGCCACCGTCGGCGGATGTGGTTTCCGTCGGGACGGGGGCGGTCGGAGCGGGCACGGGAGACTGTTCCGGCTCTTCGGCACTTCTGCCGCTCAGCATCTTGCCGACCAGCAATGCGCCGAGTGCGATCATCAGAGGTTTGGTGATGTTGCCGCCGGGAACGGCGTTGTCAAAAAGTCCCATCGTGGATCCTCCATAGCGACCAAGGCCCGACCCCTCCTCAACAATGAAGCATTCGGGCGGAATTTCAAGCTGGCTTGAGGTTTTGACAATCATATGAAAATGTTCGGCTGGCGAGGGGATGGAGAGGAAAAAATGGGTATCATCAGCTGGATCATTCTCGGCGTGGTCGCCGGCTTCATAGGCAGCAAGATCGTCAACAAGACCGGCCAGGGTGTCATAATGGATATCGTGCTGGGCATCGTCGGCGCCATTGTCGGCGGGCTGATCTTCAGTGCCTTCGGCGCATCAGGCGTCACCGGTCTCAACATCTACAGCCTGATCGTTGCCGTCATCGGGGCGGTGGTTGTTCTGTGGGCCTACCATCAGTTCAGCGCAAGGCGGACGCTTTAGGCGCCTGCGGATCGTCTGAGGTTTCGAGTTTCTGAAGGCAAGACCGGCTTCAGGCCGGTATGCCCGGCTGTGGCTTGCCTATGGCATCGGGGCGGCGAAAACAAAGATCGGCGTTCCCGCAATGAAACGAGGCTAGGCGACGACGGCCAACCGGCGCTGGCGCTGATCCAGCGACACGATGGTCAGCCCGCTGCCGACGACCAGCAGGATGCCACAGACCGCCAGTGTGTTGGGGAATTGCCCGAACACCAGCAGGCCCGAAATGACCGCCCAGACGGTGAAGCAATAGTAGAACGGCGCCACGGCGCTGGTCGGTCCGACGCGATAGGCCATGAAGATGAAGAAGTGGCCGAAGATCAGGAAAAATCCAGCACCTGCCATCAGCAGCAGGTGATGCGCCCCGGGCA
>NZ_RZPL01000867.1:0-2180 GCF_004022805.1 Mesorhizobium sp. M7A.F.Ca.CA.002.04.1.1
GGAAAGTGGTCGAGCGGATGCTGCCTGGCCCGCCGGCCGTCACCCGCCTGCTGCAGGCGCTCGGCCGGTTTCCGCGCAAGGGCTGCTATCTCTATGGCGGCAAGTGGATGGCCGAGCCGGTCTTCCCCCAAGGCATGAAGACGAACGGCCTGCTCGGCCTGTCCTCCAACCAGCAATTCATGGGCTTGCCCGCCGATGCGGCCGCAAGGCCAGGCGACTACGCGTTTCTAAGGCCGACGCAGAGCGAGGCCGTGCTGCAGCAATTCGGGTCGATCGCCGTGTTTTCCGGCGGAAAGGTCATCGATCGCTGGCCGGCGCTGCCGATGGCGTGATCGAGCTACGCCTTCACCGGTACCCAGATCTCCAGCCCGCCATTGCCGCTGTGGGCATCGAACTCCGGTCCATAGCGCTCGAATTCCGGTGCATCCGCGATTTCGTGACCGGAGTCGGGCAGCCAACTGTTCCAGATCGTGTTGATCGTCCGGCGGATGGATGAGATGTGCTCGCGGTGCGAGAACACCGCATATTTCTGCGCCGGCACCCGCACCCGATAGAAGTCCTTCGGCAGATCCGCAAAGCCGGACACTTCGACGCCGACGACATAGTCGAAATTGCCCGCGTCATCGCCGTTAAGGCAGACGCCGTAGAAAACGCCTGAGATCTCGCCGGGGATGTTGCCGATATAGGGTGCAAAACGCTGCCACTGCATCGGAATCCCGGCGCTGGTTTCGCAGCTGTAGCGTTCGCCGAGGCCGGCGATCAGGAACGGCCGGCTGGTCTCGAAGCGCGGTGGTTCGAGATTGGTGAGGAAGGACTGGTCCATCAGGATCGGCTCCACGAGGTCGAGGTTGTTGGTCGAGCCTTGCGCGCGCACCAGTTCCGGCGTGGTGCCGAACTGATCGCGGAAGGCACGGGTGAACGCCTCATGCGAGTTGTAGCCGGCGTCGAGCGCGACGACGAGGATGTCGGGCGCTCCGCCGGCCAGCTTGCGCGCCGCCTCGGTCAGCCGGCGTGAGCGCATGTAACCCATCACCGAGCGGCCGGTTGCGGCGCCGAAGGCGCGCGTCACATGAAAACGCGACACGCCGCTGCTTTGCGCGACATCGTCAAGCGAGATCGCCTCCGGCAGATGGCTCTCGACGAACCACAGCGCTTTCTCGGTCGGGTTCATGGGGCTCCTTTTCGCATTGGCCGGATCATCTTGGCGTTTCCTGGCGCGGCCAGTTTGATCGAAATTGCGCATTCCGTGCAATCTGCGCCGATCCCATGGGCTTTCGCTTGACAGCGGGCCGCGTCATCTCCTAAGAATGTTATGTTATTACATAAAGTGAGCGTGCAATGCCTGTTTCCCTTAGCTGGCCCACCACTTCGTCCGAGAAATCCATTGCGAAGCGTTTGGTGGAAATCTACGCTGAAGTGGTGATGGTCCCCGAGCCGAAAGGCGAGGGGTGAAAAGGGAACACGGTGAGGCCTGTTCAGGTCGAGGCCGTGGCTGCCCCCGCAACTGTAAGCGGCGAGCAAAATCCGTGAATGCCACTGGCCGGCAAGGCTGGGAAGGCAGGATGGCGCAACGACCCGCGAGCCAGGAGACCTGCCATCACTGAGTTGACCGGACGGGGTGTGCCGGGAGGAAACGCGAATCCCGGCCTTGTCGGCCGGTTCGCCAGCTTCCTTCCGTCGCCAGTTTTGGAAAGTGACGGAAAGTTGGACGGCTCCATCGATCATCGCATCACCATGCTCACACTTTGCCGTCCCCGCAATCCGGCGGGCTGCAGCCGATGAGCGCAGCGCTTCTCGAAGCCCATGACCTCTGTGCCATGGCGAATGGGCGGAATCTGGTCCAGGCGGTCAGCTTCTCGGTGGCCGCTGGCGATCGCCTTGCCATCATCGGTCCCAACGGCGCCGGCAAGACGACGCTGCTGCGCATGCTGTCGGGCATGCTGCGGCCAAGTTCCGGCGAGGTGAAGCTTGGCGGACGCGGGCTGGACAGGATTTCGGCCGCCGAGCGGGCGCTGCATATCGCCGTTGTCGGCCAGACCGACCAGCCCGATCCGCGGCTGGCGGTGATCGATTATGTCGAGCTTGGCCGGGTCCCGCACGCCGGGCTGCGGCGCAGGCGCGAGGAACGCGATATCGCCGTCGAGGCGCTGCGCCGCAGCCCGGCGTGCGGGACCCGGCCA